>SOIK01000206.1 GCA_004377245.1 Sulfurovum sp.
CAAGTAAAGAAGCCAATGTTTTACGCATCTCTTCTTTATAGGGTAGTATTTTTGGAGCTTGTGCCAGGATAGTAAGATCAACATTACCGATCTCATATCCATGTGTTTTGAGTTTGTTGATTGTGTCTGTAAGTAGCTTTTTGGAGTCTACCCCTGCATAATTTTCATCTGTATCAGGGTAGAGTTCACCGATGTCTCCCATACCTGCTGCACCAAGTAAGGCATCAATGAGTGCATGTATAGCCACATCTCCATCGCTATATGCTTTAAATCCATAGTCAACATCTATCTTAACCCCGCATAAGAACATCTTTTTGTTTTCTTCAAAAGGATGGATATCCAGTCCAAAACCTGTAAGTGTCTTAGCTGAAGGTGCTTGGATACAAGATAGTTTTTGTAGGTCAGCAATGGTCGTGAGTTTATGGGCATGAATAGAACCTTCCACAAAATATACTTTTTCACCCATGAAAGCAACTGCCGAACTGTCATCTGTAAAAAGTTGCTTTGTTTGTAGTGCTTTTTTGAGTGTTTTAGTAACACTAAGTTGAGGGGTTTGGATGATTTTTACTTGCTCTCTGTCTATAGGTGCATCACCTAAATAGAGTGTATCGGTTACAGGTAACGTAGGGACGATACAGCTGCCTTTACTTTTCGCAGCCAAGATACGTTCTATCATATCTTGAGGTACACAACATCTAGCGATGTCAGATACCAGTACATACTCTGAAGTAACATGTTGGAGGGCATTACCCAGTGAAGCTTGTCTGGAATCTCCACCTTTAACATAGGTGTAGTCAGCAAAACTTTTCATTAGAGTGATATCTTCAATAGAAGAGACAATGATGATCTGTGCAAAATCGATAACCTTATCAAAGTGTTCAGCCACATGTAACCATAAAGGAATATCTCCAGTATAGAGCCACTGTTTCTTAACATTGCTTTCAAATCGTGTGGAGTTGCCTGCTCCTAAAAGTATTAAGGTAGTGTCTGACAAATAAATCCCTGTATATATTGCATATAGTGTATATTGTGTATCAAATAGTAACGAATTATACATTTAGATAGCTTGATAGTTTCTGTAATCAGATAAATTCACTCCTATTTATAAAATTAGAGATAATTTAAATCTAATTTAAGATTTAGGTGGTATAACTCATAATACTAAATTAAATTAGGAATAAATATATGACACAAGAAAATGTATTAGAAGCGTTGAAAAACGTAACGTATCCAGGATTTACGAAAGATATCGTAACTTTTGGATTTGTAAAAGATATTGCTATTGATGGATCAAATGTATCTTTGACTATCGATATCACATCATCTGCAGATGAAGTAAAAGCACAACTTACTGACGAGTCAACAACTGAGCTTAAAAAGCTTGGGTTTGAAAATATAGCGATCAACCTCAAAGCACCGCAAGCACCAAAGCAGATGTCTAACTCAGTGAGTGGCAAGAACATTGCTCCACAAGTGAAGAACTTCGTGATGGTAAGTTCAGGAAAAGGTGGGGTTGGTAAATCAACCACAGCAGTAAACCTCGCTATTGCTATGGCAATGCAGGGTAAAAAAGTAGGTCTTCTTGATGCGGATATCTATGGACCGAATATCCCTCGTATGATGGGTGTAGCAGATCAAAAACCAGAGATCCAAGGAAACAAAGTAATGCCTCTTAAAGCGTATGGTGTTGAGATCATGTCTATGGGTTCACTCATGGAGCCAGGACAATCTCTCATCTGGAGAGGTGCGATGATCATGAAAGCGATCGAACAGTTCTTGAGAGACATCCTTTGGTCAGAGCTAGATGTACTTGTGATCGACATGCCTCCTGGAACAGGTGATGCGCAGCTTACACTTGCGCAGTCTGTACCAGTAACAGCAGGTATCACGGTAACAACACCACAAGAGGTTTCTCTTGATGACTCTAGACGTTCACT
>SOIK01000248.1 GCA_004377245.1 Sulfurovum sp.
TAGATAGCCCAAACTACCAGTGACTGACCTCTACGCATATCACCAGCACTAAATACGCCCTCTACAGAAGTTGCATAATCTTTTGTCTCTATGTTACTTCTGGCATCTGTCTCAAGTGATAACTCTTCAATCACACCTGTCTGCTCAGGTCCAAGGAATCCCATTGCTAAGAAAATCAAATCTGCTTTTAGTATAAAATCACTGCCTTCTATCTCATTAAATCCTTTGTCGCCCCACTCAATTTTAACACAGTTGATACCTTTTACATCACCTTTTTCATCTTTGATAAATGATTTTGAAAGGATATTAAAGTCCATATCACACCCTTCTTCTTGAGAAGTAGAGAGTTTAAATATTCTTGGATAGAGTGGCCACGGCATCTCATCTGTACGCTCTAGCGGTGCTTTTGGCATTAGCTCTATTTGTGTAATAGAAGCTGCATTTTGACGAACTGAGTTTCCTACACAGTCGCTACCAGTATCACCGCCACCAATAACTACAATATGTTTCCCTGTTGCTAAAATCTCTTTGTCTTCAGGGATTTGTTCACCTTCAATACGACTGTTACACTGTGATAAAAACTCCATAGCAAAATGAACACCATTTGCATCACGGTTTTCTATTGGCAAGTCTCTTGGCAAAGATGCACCACCACACAGAACAACAGCATCATATTTGTCTTGAAGCGTTTTAAGGGGAATATCAACACCGATATGCGCACTTGTAATAAATTCTATGCCTTCTTCTTTCATTAAATCAACTCTTCGTTGTACTACTTTTTTCTTATCTAGTTTGAAGTTAGGGATTCCGTAACGAACTAAGCCACCGATGCGTTTATCTCTCTCATAAACACTAACCATATGTCCAGCTTTATTAAGCTGATTTGCAACACTAAGACCAGCAGGACCAGAGCCTACAACTGCAACTTTTTTACCACTACGTGTTTTAGGGATTTGAGGTTTCATCCACCCTTTTTTATATGCTTTTTCTATGATGGAATACTCAATGCCTTTAATGCTGACAGCATCATCATTCATCCCAAGTACACAAGCAGTCTCGCAGATTGCCGGGCAGACTCGTCCTGTAAATTCAGGAAAGTTATTTGTACTCATGAGCGAGCGAAAAGCATTTTCCCATTTATCTCTATAAATCTGGTCATTAAACTGAGGTATAAGGTTACCTAGTGGACAGCCGTAACTGCTATGGCAAAACGGAACTCCACAGTCCATGCAACGTGCACCTTGCAGTTCCATCTCTTCTTTACTTAAAGGTGTTGTAAATTCATTATAATGCTTTACTCTCTCAACAACTGGTGTTAGAGTAAAGTTTTTTCTTTCGTAATCTTTAAATCCTGTTATTTTTCCCATAATCCAACTCCCCTTAAGCGCTTAGATGTGCTGTAACATCTTGTTCATCTTTTCTTCTCTTAAGATGTGCAAGTACTCGTTTATAATCTATTGGCATAACTTTAATAAACTTATCTTTATTAGTCTTCCAATTATCTAAAATTTCATATGCTTCTTTTGAAGAAGTATATTTAATATAGTTTTTAATCATACCTTTTACTTCATTTTCATCTTCAACTGTTTCAATTTTGTCTAGATCAACCATGCCGTCATTTATTCTATGAGAGAGATTATTATTCTCATCATAAATATATGCAATACCACCACTCATGCCTGCTGCAAAGTTCTTTCCGATTTCGCCAAGAACAACAACCCTACCACCAGTCATATATTCACAACCATGATCACCAATAGCTCCAACGACAACTTTAGCACCTGAGTTACGCACACAAAAACGCTCACCGGCAAGTCCATATATATATGACTCACCACTTGTAGCACCATAGAAAGATACATTACCGAGTATTACATTTTCATTTGCCTCATAAGTTGCATCGTGAGGAGGGTAGAGTATCAGTTTACCACCACAAAGTCCTTTACCGAAGTAGTCATTTGCATCACCCTCTATCTCAAAAGTAATTCCGCTATTTACAAAAGCACCAAAACTTTGACCGCCACTTCCTGTAGCTTTAAAGTAAATAGTATCATCACTTAGTCCATCCTCTCCATATTTGCGAGTCATCTCAGCTGAGAGCATTGTCCCTACAGTACGGTTGATGTTTCTAAGTTTTATCTCCTCTTTTATTGGAGTGGCATTGGTTAGGGCAGGCTGTGCTAATTTAATCAGCTCATTATCTAGTGCAATACCTAAATTATGATCTTGGTTAGTCGTTTGATATGCTGTATCATCAGATCTTAAGTGAACTCTGTGAAGCAGACGATCTAGTTGTAGGTACTTCGCTTTCCAGTGACTAATTCCTTCACGGGCTTTAAGTTTATCGGTACGACCAACCATTTCGTTAATAGTTCTAAATCCAAGTTCAGCCATAACTTCACGCAGATCTTGAGCGATAAATTTAATATAATTAACAACATGTTCAGGCTTACCTGTGTATTTCGCACGCAACTCTTTATCTTGTGTAGCAATTCCAACAGGACAAGTATTTAGATGACATTTACGCATCATTATACAGCCCTCAACTATAAGTGCAGCAGTAGCAATTCCCCACTCTTCAGCACCAAGCAAGGTTGCTATGGCGATATCACGACCAGTACGCAGTTGACCATCAGTCTGTACAACTATTCTTGAACGCAGACCATTTTTCACTAAAGTTTGATGAGTCTCAGCTAAACCAAGCTCCCAAGGAAGACCGGCATGTTTGATGGAAGTTTGTGGAGATGCTCCAGTCCCACCATCAAAACCAGAGATAAGAACAACATCAGAGTGCGCTTTTGCTACACCTGCTGCAATAGTTCCAACTCCGACTTCAGATACCAGTTTAGTATTGATACGAGCTTTAATATTTGAATTCTTAAGGTCATGTATCAACTGTTTTAAATCTTCGATTGAGTAGATATCATGGTGTGGAGGAGGGGATATAAGTCCAACTCCCGGAGTAGAGTGTCTCGTTTTACCGATAATTTCATCAACTTTATGACCTGGAAGTTGACCACCTTCACCAGGTTTTGCACCTTGCGCCAGTTTAATCTGAATCTCCTCAGAGTTTACCAGATAGTTTGCCGTTACACCAAAGCGTCCAGATGCAACTTGTTTGATTTTAGAGTTTTTATCAGTTTCAAATCTTGAAGCATTTTCTCCACCTTCACCTGTATTACTTCTTGCTCCTATAGAGTTCATAGCAATAGCAAGTGTCGTATGAGCTTCTTCGGAGATAGAACCATAACTCATAGCTCCTGTAGCAAAACGAGTGATAATAGAATCTACAGACTCTACCTCGTTAATATCAATTGGATCAAGGCGTTTAAAATCAAGAAGTGAACGCAGAGTGACATATGCTTCTTGTGGTTCATCAATCAACTTAGCATATTGTTTATAAGTTTTGTAGTCATTATTTTTTGTAGAGTTTTGCAGTAAAAAGATTGTCTCTGGCGTAAAGAGATGGTTCTCTCCACGCTGACGATATGCATAATGACCACCAACAGGCAGATCATTTGCTTCTATTATCTCATGCGGATAAGCGATAGCATGACAAAGAAGAGTCTCTTCTTCGATAGTATCTATGTCAATACCCTCTAAACGAGTTGGTGTTCCTTTGAAGTAGTTATCAACTAGATTTTGTGAAAGTCCGACAGCCTCAAATATCTGAGCACCTGTATACGAGCGTATAGTAGAAATACCCATCTTAGACATAACTTTGAAGATTCCTTTTCCAATTGCCGTAATGTAGTTCTCTACCGCTTTGTCATGAGTAATTGCTTCATCTATCATCTTGCGTTTACGCATATCTTCAATAGTTTCAAATGCCAAATAAGGGTTAATCGCATTTGCTCCATAACCAATAAGTGTAGCAAAATGATGAATTTCTCTTGCTTCACCTGTTTCTATAACTAAGCCACAGTTTGTTCTGATACCCTCAGTTATAAGGTGACGATGGACAGCACTTACTGCTAATAGAGATGGAATAGCTGCTTTATTTTTACTAGTGCCTCTTGTTGAGAGAATGATTACTTCAAATCCATCTCTAACAGCACTACTTGCTTGTCTTATAACAGAATCAAGCGCATGTTTCATGCCCCCACTTTTTGTGGAATCAAAAAGAATACTGATAGTTTTTGCACTAAAATTAAATTCGTTAACTCCACTGAGTTTTTCAAACTGCTCATTAGTTAAGATGGGAGATTTAAGTTTAATAAACTTACGGTCTTCATCTACCTCTTGAAAAAGATTTCCTTGTGGTCCAATAAATGAAGTTAAAGACATCACTGACTCTTCTCTAATTGGGTCAATTGGAGGATTTGTTACTTGTGCAAAGAGTTGGTGAAAGTAGTTGTAAAGATTTATAGAAGCATTTGAAAGAACTGAAAGTGCTGCATCATTTCCCATCGAGCCTGTTGCTTCGTAGGCTGTATTTGCCATCGGTGCAAGGATGACTTTCAGATCTTCTTGTGTATAACCAAAACATTTTTGACGCTGTAATATAGTTTTGTGATTTGGTTGTTTTATCTCATGGTTGAGTGCTAAATCATCAAGATTTATTTTCTGTTTTTCTATCCATTGTCCATAGTTGTGAACTCCAGAGATATTTGCTTTAATCTCATCATCGCTAATTATACGACCTTGCTCTAAATCTGCTAAAAACATCTTACCTGGCTGTAGTCTTCCTTTTAGAACTATCTCATCTGTAGGAAATTCTAAAGCACCTTGTTCTGATGCCATAACTAAAATATTGTCTTTAGTTAAAAAATAGCGTGAAGGGCGAAGACCATTTCTGTCTAGCGTTGCACCAATAATTTTTCCATCAGTAAAAGCAACAGATGCAGGACCATCCCATGGCTCCATAAAGGTAGCATGGTACTCATAAAAAGCTCTACGCTTTTCATCCATCTCTTCATCTTTCCAAGCTTCTGGAATCATCATCATCATAACATGAGGAAGAGGACGACCAGCTAGTGTTAATAACTCTATAACATTATCAAGAACAGATGAGTCTGAGCCTTTAGCTTCGTTGATGAGGTAAGGATAAATCTTGTCAAGCTCATCTTCACTAAAGAGTTTTGATTTAAGCATCGACTGGCGCGCTCGCATCCAGTTGATATTTCCTCGCAGTGTGTTTATCTCACCATTATGAGCAATATAGCGAAAAGGTTGTGCTAGTGGCCATGATGGAAAGGTATTGGTTGAGAAACGGCTATGAACCAGTGCAAGCGCTGACTCATAATCCGGCTCGTTTAAATCAGGAAAATAGAGAGGCAGCTGCTCTGTAATTAACTGACCCTTATAAGAGATAGTTTTATATGACATAGATGGCATATAAAAATATTGTGTACCGCGTATATCTGAAGAAGTTACTTGTGATTGCGCATATTTACGGATAACAAAAAGTTTGCGCTCAAATGCCTCTGCATCTTGAAGCTCAGGATTTCGTTTTATGATTACTTGATGTATATATGGTTCAATCGCCTTAACTGTTTCGCCTAAAGAGTCGTTTGCAGTTGGAACTCTTCTCCAACCTAAAAACTCTTGTCCAAGCTCTTCGATACAATCTTCAACAATCGCCTTACACTCTGCATAAGCTTCGGGATCTTTTGGTAGAAATACTACACCAACACCATAGTGACCAAACTCTGGCAGAGTGATTCCGTCCTCTTTAAGCACTCTGCGTAAAAATTTATCTGGCATCTGCGTTAATATTCCTGCACCATCACCAGAGTTCTTTTCAGCACCAACAGCACCACGATGTTCAAGATTTGCTAAAAGTGTAAGACCTTTTTGCACAATATCATGAGAAGTATCTCCTTTAAGATGAGCAACAAAACCTACACCGCAGGCATCATGTTCAAATTCCGGATCATAAAGACCCTCCCTTTTTGGTAAATACTCAGCTTGCATAGTTCCCCTTTTTCGCACTATCTTAATTAAAGGGCACCTCTAAAAGCCCATTATGAGTGCATAGGGTTTTTAGAGGTGCCCTAAATATAATAATAATTATTTGTAAATAATATCTAAAATAGGATTAAATAAATCACAAAGGAGAAGAAATAAGGTGATATGGATTATTAAGAATTAATAAAAGACAGAGAAGTGCTGAGAGTATAGTCTAAAATAGACTATACTCTTCTTTGATCGTATTGAGAATGCTTTTATCTGCATTATAGATAAATGCATAGTTAAAGAGCGTATTTTTAAGTATCTCTCGTACTTCTTCTTCACTCTCAAACCAGTGAGGACGGTCGATGCCTGGTACTTTGGTTTTAGGTGGTGTCAGGACGATACCTTT
>SOIK01000225.1 GCA_004377245.1 Sulfurovum sp.
ATAAGCACTTTTCTATGTGTAGGGTTACGCAATACATCCACAAGATTAGGTTCAAGCCAAGCTGAAGAACCTACCTTAGACTGATAGACAAGTTTAATCTCGTGAAATGCTACACCTTTACTTGCCAAATAGGTTTTGATAGCAGAAGCATTCCCCTCAACCTGGTTTTGATAAGGATCACCCGCTTTGATAATGCTCAGAGGAAGTCCATGTGCAGAGAGCAGCAGATCATACTCTTTTGTCTCCTTGCCCTTCATCGTATCCATGATCTTCTCACAACACGCCGCTATATAGTCATAATCATCATAATAAGGATCAATAAGCGTTATGCGAGGAGCATACCCCATTGCTTCACATCGCTGCTGTATATCTTCCACTGAAGAGAGTGTTGTAGTGGTTGAATACTGTGGATACATAGGAAAGAGTATAAGTTCTTCTACTCCATCCTTTTGACACTGAAAAAGTGCTTTATCTGCAAAGGGAGGTACGTAACGCATGGCAGGGTAAATAGGTATATCAAGATAATTTTTTAATTTACTAATAAGTTGATCTGTAAGTTCAGGTAGTGGTGACTTTCCACCCAAAAGTCTATAATTCTCTTTTACATCCTCTAAACGTTTAGAGATAATAATGTTGGCAATAAACTTGCGCATATAGGGATTCATCGTCAATATATTTTTATCGGCAAACATATTACGCAAAAAGAGTTCTACCTCTTCTATGTTATTTGGTCCACCCATATTGAGAAGTAAAAGTGCTTGTTTCATATAATCCCTTTAATTCCTTGCTATTTTAGCATAGAGAGTGTAAAATTCATACATAGTTATTACATACAAAGGTCAATTCATGATTATTATTCCTGCACGTATAGGCTCAAGTCGCTTCCCCAATAAAGTTTTAGCAGATATAGGAGGTATTCCTATGGTTGTTAGAACCGCAATGGCAGTAGATGACATAGATAGTGTAGTCATCGCAACAGATTCACAAGATGTAATAGATATTGCCAAATCACATGGTATTCAGGCAGTAATGACTTCCCAAGATCACCAAAGTGGTACAGATCGTATCTATGAAGCGGTACAAAAGCTAGGATTAGGTGATGATGAGATCATTATCAATGTACAGGGCGATGAACCATTTATAGAGACGGATGTAGTTCAGGCAATCTATGATCTAACGAAAAAAAACAGAGATAATGAAAACATTATGATGAACTCATGCTATAAAACCATTTCCAATCCTGAAGCAGATGATCCAAACATTGTTAAGGTTGTGACAGATACTGATGATATAGCACTCTATTTCTCTAGAGCTAAAGTACCCTATCCTAGAGACCATCATTTTGATAGCTATAAGGGACACTTAGGCATTTATGGGTTTACTGTAAAATCATTACGGAAGTTTTGTGCACTAAACCCTGCACCCATAGAAGATATAGAAAAGTTAGAACAACTCAGAGCTCTCCATCATGGGTATAGAGTAGCCATGATAGAGGTAGAAACAGAGAGCTTTGGTATAGATACTCAAGAAGATTTAGAAAAGGCTATTAAACATCATAGGCTTTAATGTGCAAGAAAAACAAAAATAAAATTTAATTGAGGAGGAGAAATATTTCCTCTCCTCTTTATGCGCTTTAACCTTTGACCGCTTTACCAAGGTCCCACATTGGCATAAATATCCCCAGTGCCATCAGAAGAACAAGCCCAGCAATAAAGAACATCAGAATAGGTTCTATATACGCTGAAAGATTATCGATTAAATCCTGAAATTCCATATCATAATAGTTAGTCACTTTATCTAACATGGCATCCAGTTGTCCACCTGCCTCTCCTGCTTTAATCATTTGTAAAAGCATATTTTCATAAAGTCCTGTAATTGCAAAGGCTTCAGCCAGGTTCATACCACGACCAATATTTGCATTCACCGTCA
>SOIK01000098.1 GCA_004377245.1 Sulfurovum sp.
TATTTTTGATGAAAGTATTGTAGTCATTTTTTTTAAAAATGTCAATAGGTTGTTGTAAATTATTTAATATATATGAGTCATAATGACTAAAGTATAATAGTTAACTATGCTAAAAACTTCTTTTTAGTAATTTTTTTTGAAAAACTATTGACAATAAAGGTATCTTTAGCTAAAATTCCGTCTCTTCATTAGTGGCAAGGTAGCTCAGTTGGTTAGAGCGCTGGTCTCATAAGCCGGAGGTCGAGGATTCGAGTTCCTCTCTTGCTACCACTTTATTTTACAACTTCACACTCATTTAATAGTAACAAATTTACATTTAATTTAGCTATTTATAATAAAATTATCTAATATTTTGAAATATTTAATCTTAAAAAATATAGAAATATGATATCCTTGTGGCATACGCATTTTAAATGTATACTTTTAAAACAAGGACAAGGAGTTTTATTATGGTAAAAAAAATAGCAATCGCACTTTTATGTATGTCACTAGGTAGCTCACTTTATGCAAGAGATATTTCAGAGAGTGAAAAGTTTTTAGGTTTAGAGGTAGCACAAACTGAGCTTCAAGCAGATCGTTTTGGAGAACCAGATTATGATGGAGATGCTGTTGAATTTGGTTTCCGTATTGGTGCACAAACAGATGAATGGAGAACAATGTTCGTTTTTGACTATTATGACAGTAGTGATGATGATCAAAACGTTGAGAAGGGTTACCTCATGGTTGATTACTTCTTTCTGAAAGATGAAAACAAATTTAGACCATTCATCGGTGTTAATGTAGGGTATATGAATTACGAGAGTACTCTTGTAGAAGAGAGCGGCTTCCTCTATGGTGCACAAGCAGGATTTGTTGTCAATGTGATGGAGACTATAGATTTAGATCTAAGTTACAGATATTTATTATCAAATGCTGATGCTTTAGATCATATGGGCAGTATTGTCTTTGGGATTAACTACCTTTATTAAGGCAGTTGTGAAAAATAAGGAATTAAGATGAAAAGAAATACGCCAATTCTAATCATAAACGCAATTTCTACCTCAATCAAGCAGCTATCTCTTTAGCAAATTCTTTAAAAAATAGACTTAATAAGTGGACCAATCAAAAATGACCCAAATGTATGTGTTAGACCATATGTTGAGTATCAAGTGACAACAGCCAATGCTGCTGAAGATGGTACCTTCGTACTGTCAAATTGCCAGGTTGATACTGAGTTTAGTTTTTAATATTTACTATTGAGAGTTTATCTCTCAATGGTTATTATCACTGCTCTTTTTTAACACTTTCTACTATAATTTCATAAACATTTCATATTTAGGTAAAACCGATGATCGATCTCAAATATCTCCAAAACAACTTCTCAGAAGCAAGCACTAAGCTTCAAAAAAAAGGTGTAGAGTCTCCTACACTAGAAAATCTTCAAACTCTTTTTACTTCTCTTAAGGAAGCCAACGCAACACTGGAAGCTTCAAAGGCGGAACAGAACAGTATGTCTAAACTTTTTGGTCAGTATATGCGTGAGGGTAAAGACATCACTGAACTGAAAGCGAAAGTGGATGCAAACAAAGAAGCGATGGTTCCGCTACAGGAGAAGGCTAGAGAAGCTGAAGAAGCACTCTATAATGTAGCTCTTGCTATGCCTAACTTTCCAGATGATTCTGTGCCAGAAGGTGCAGACGAGGATGATAATGTAGAGCTTCGTAAAGTCTTAGAGCCTAGAAGTTTTGATTTTGAACCTAAAGAGCATTGGGACTTGGCCGAGAAAAATGGATGGATAGATTTTGAACGTGGGGTAAAACTTGCCAAGAGCCGTTTTTCTGTGCTTCGTGGTGAGGCTGCAAGGCTTGAAAGAGCACTCATTAACTTCTTCCTAGATACCAATGCTACCAAAGGCTTTGAAGAGCTCTGTGTGCCGTTTATGAATAAC
>SOIK01000002.1 GCA_004377245.1 Sulfurovum sp.
AAGAAACCAAAGAAAATAGCAGAAGCTAGAGAGAGTGGTGAAAAACTTGACATCTTAAGCCATGGCGGTATGGGTGGCGAGATAAGTTCTGGTTTTGGTGAAGAAGAAGTTGTACTTTTAGACTTTTCCGATAAAAACATCTACGAAGAGATGATGAGACAAGAGCAGAAACGTAAAGAAGAAGCGAAGAAAAGAGAAGCTGCAAGTGGTGGACCTGCAAAAGGTAGACAACCATTCCGTCCTCAACAAAAACGTTCTCTTAAGCGTGGCGGTAAACGTAAAAAGTATGTAAAAGAAGAGGGTACAGAAGTTGTTACATCTGTGGAAATCCCTGAAAATGTAAGGGTCTATGAGTTTGCTGAAAAAGTGAACAGATCTGTGGGTGAAGTTGTAGGTGTACTTTTTGCACTTGGTATGATGGTAACTAAAAATGACTTCTTAGGTAAAGATGAGATAGAGATCCTCTCAGAAGAGTTTGGAGTTGAAGTTACAACTATCAATCCACTTGATGAACTGGATTATGTCGATGCTTATGATGCCGTTGAAGATGAAAACCTTGAAGAGAGACCACCGGTCATCACTATTATGGGTCACGTTGACCATGGTAAAACATCATTGCTTGACAAAATCCGTTCAGCAAAAGTAGCTGATAAAGAAGCAGGTGGAATCACACAACACGTTGGTGCATACCAAGTAGAGAAAAACGGTAAGAAGATCACTTTTGTAGATACTCCAGGCCACGAAGCCTTTACAGAGATGCGTGCACGTGGTGCACAAGCAACTGATATCGTTATTATCGTTGTAGCAGCAGATGATGGTGTGATGCCTCAAACCAAAGAGGCGATAGCACATACAAAAGCAGCAGGAGTACCTCTTATCGTTGCGATCAACAAAATGGATAAAGAGGGTGCCAACCCAGACAATGTGAAGTCTCAACTGGCAGAGATAGATGTTATGGCAACAGATTGGGGCGGAGAGTATGAGTTTGTTCCAGTATCGGCACACACTGGTATGGGTATAGATGATCTACTTGAGACTATTTTACTTCAAGCAGAAGTAATGGAATTACAGGCAGATCCAACCAGAGAAGCGAAAGCGGTTGTAGTTGAAGCGTCAATTGAAAAAGGATTTGGACCAGTAGCAAATGTGATTATCCAAAATGGTACGCTTCATGTAGGCGATAATGTCATCGTAGGTAAAACATATGGTCGTATCAAGGCGATTAAACTCGATGATGGCAGCTCTGTAAAAGAGATAGGACCAAGTACACCAGCAGCTATCGTTGGACTTAATGAAGTACCGGGTGCTGGTGAAGAGCTTATCGTTATGGGTACAGACAAAGAAGTACGTGAATTGGCTGACAAAAGAGCTGAGTATGATAGAGCAATACAACTCTCTAAGAGTACGAAAGCTTCACTTGATGATCTTTCTGCACTTATTGCAGAGGGACAACTCAAATCACTACCTGTCATCATTAAAGCAGATGTTCAAGGTTCTCTTGAAGCCATCAAAGGTAGCTTGGAAAAACTGAGAAATGAAGAAGTTAAAGTGAATATCATCCACGAAGGTGTGGGTGGTGTGACTGAGAGTGATCTTACACTTGCTGATGCGAGTGAACATGCAGTGGTACTTGGATTTAACGTACGTCCTACCGGTGCAGTGAAGAAAAAATCTAAAGAATTAGGTATTGAGATACGTTCATACTCTATCATTTATGATCTTCTTGATGATGTAAAAGCAATTCTTGGTGGTATGATGAGTCCAGTGATCTCTGAAGAGGTAACGGGTCAAGCAGAGGTACGTGAGACATTTGTAGTTGCTAAAGTGGGAACGATTGCAGGATGTAAAGTTACTGATGGTTCTATCACAAGAAACTCTAAAGCTAGACTTATCCGTGATGGTGTCGTAGTGTATGAAAGTAC
>SOIK01000226.1 GCA_004377245.1 Sulfurovum sp.
ACACTGGCTGACCGTATCATACAGGAGTGTGGAGCGGTGTCAGACAGACAGATGTCTGCACAAGTGATGGATACGATGGACATAGAAAAAGAACGTGGTATTACCATTAAAGCTCAGTCTGTGCGTTTGGACTACGTAAAAGATGGTGAACACTACATCTTAAACCTTATAGACACTCCGGGTCATGTCGACTTCTCTTATGAAGTGAGTCGTTCTTTGGCATCTTCAGATGGTGCATTACTTATCGTAGATGCGGCACAGGGGGTTGAAGCTCAGACTATTGCCAATGTATACATTGCCATAGAAAATGATTTGGAGCTTCTACCGGTAGTAAACAAGATAGATCTTCCTGCGGCTGACCCAGACAGAGTACTGGCTGAACTTGAAGAAGCTATCGGCATCGATGCAACGGAGCATAACCTTGTTTCTGCTAAAACAGGAGTTGGGGTGAAAGAGCTTGTAGATACTATTATTGAGCGTATCCCTGCACCTAGTGGTGATGAAGATGCACCACTTAAAGCACTTATTTATGACTCTTGGTTCGACAACTATTTAGGGGCTCTTGCACTTGTACGTGTATTTGATGGCAGCATCAAAAAAGGGCAGATTCTTAAAGTGATGGGAACCAAAGATGACCATCAAGTACTGAACCTTATGTATCCAAATCCTATCGCTCCTATTAAAACCCAAGAGATAAGAACAGGTGAGATAGGCATCGTAGTGATGGGACTTAAAACTGTGGACTCACTTCAGGTGGGTGATACCATCACAGATGCGAAAGTCCCTACTGCAGAGCCTATGCATGGTTTTGAACCTGCTAAACCATTTGTATTTGCAGGGATATACCCTATAGAGACCGATAAGTTTGAAGACTTGCGTGACGCACTGAACAAACTCAAGCTCAATGACTCCTCTTTGAGCTTCGAGCCTGAGAGTTCTATGGCGTTGGGGTCTGGGTTTAGAACGGGTTTCTTGGGTATGCTGCATATGGAAGTGGTCAAAGAGCGTTTGGAGCGTGAGTTTAACCTAGAACTCATCGCTACAGCACCTACGGTTGTTTATAGAGTGAAGCAAACAAACGGTGATGAGATTGAGATACAAAATCCAAGTGAACTTCCAGAGCCTCAGAAGATAGACAGCATTTATGAGCCGTATGTGAAAGCAACTATTTTGACACCTCAAGAGTATTTAGGAAATCTCATCAAGCTGCTCAATGACCGTCGTGGCATACAGATAAAAATGGACTATCTGAGTGAAACACGTGTACTCTTGGAGTATGATATTCCTATGAATGAGATAGTCTTGGACTTTTATGACAGGTTGAAGTCCCTTACCAAAGGGTATGCAAGTTTTGATTATGAGCCCATAGGCTTTAGAGAGGGGAACCTTGTGAAGCTTGATATCCGTGTGGCTGGTGAGGTGGTCGATTCACTCTCTATCATCGTTCCCGAAGAGAAGGCACGTACAAGAGGTCTTGCCTTTGTTGCACAGCTTAAAGAGCTTATTCCTAGACAACTTTTTGAAGTGGCTATCCAAGCGAGCATCGGCAATAATGTCATCGCACGTACTAATGTGAAGTCTATGGGTAAAAATGTTACGGCAAAATGTTACGGTGGTGACATCACACGTAAAAGAAAGCTTTTAGAGAAACAAAAAGCGGGTAAAAAACGTATGAAGTCCATCGGTAAAGTGCAAGTACCTCAAGAGGCATTTATGGCTGTTTTGAAGTTGGATAGCTAGATGGGTATGGGTTGGGCATTACACATACACATTCTTGCGGCCATCGCATGGATAGGTGGTTCCATCTTTATGTTTGCTCTTGGTGTGACCATGAGAGACAAAAAAGCACAAAAAGCAGTTTATCCTCATATAGGACCAATTTTTGGCTACTTTGAAGTCGTTGCACTGATGTTCTTACTT
>SOIK01000042.1 GCA_004377245.1 Sulfurovum sp.
GACATTTAAAAGATGATTTTTATGACAGAATGGTCGAACTTATCGATAAAGGTATTAAAGTTGGTGAAGTAGGGATCTTCCTTTTTGAAGTAGGGGATTTCACTTCTATTCAAAAGAGTGCTGATGTAGTAAGAGCAACGGGACATGACTTGATGAACTCATTAAAGTTCAATGAAGTTGATTGGACTGTTGTGGTTAAAAAAGTAGATGAAGAGACTAAAAAAGCCAGAGCAGAGAAGATAGAAGCTGCAAGAGTTGCTGCTGAAAAGGCAGAGGCGGAAAAAGCTGAAGTTGAAAAAGCAGCAGCTCAGGCAGCTGAGACTGAAGAGAAGGCTGAGTAATGTCAGGTATCGTATTCTCTACTTGGAGGGATGAATTTATCGATAATCGCGGTAAATCATCCCAAGAGTGGGGTGAATCTGGGTTTAAACTGCCCGAAACCTATCATGGAGACACAAACTCTAAAGCATTTATCGGTTGGGATGGTGTTGCCATCTTTGATGAAGATATCGATGCTGTTGAGTTAGCTTCACAATATGCAGCACAGTACCAAGAGTACTCTGAAGCATGTGGACGTTGTGCCCCAGGTAGATGGGGTGGTAGGATCCTCTATGATTTACTCGATAAAATAGCACGTGGTGAAGGTTCACATGATGATATAACACACTTAAAAGAGATAAGTCAAACGATGATGACGACTTCTAAGTGTGAGATCGGAAAAACAGTACCTAAACCTATTTTAGATTTGATGGAGCACTATAAAGAGCAGTTTGACAGATGTATCGATGGTCAAACACCTTCTAAACATTATGCAGGTGATACTTCTTATATTGCCAAGGTAACGGCACCATGTACAGATATGTGTCCGGCACACGTTGATATCCCTGCGTATATCGAAGGTGTAAGAGATATGGTCTTTACTGAGTCATTGGCAGCGACAAGACAAACCATGCCACTTGCACATACTTGTGGTCGTGTCTGTCCTCACCCATGTGAAGATGCTTGTCGTCGTATGAACCTTGATGAGCCTATCTCGATCATGGAGCTTAAGCGTTTAGGGGCTGATTATGAGACGGATCATGAGCTTCCTTGGTTGCATCCGGTAGAACCTAAACCATTGAGAAATGATGGTAAAAAAGTAGCGATCATCGGTGCGGGACCTGCAGGTCTTACTGCTGCGTATTACTTGGCACTTGAGGGTATCAAAGCAGATATCTTTGAAGAGTTACCGGTCAATGGTGGGGAGGTTGCTGTAGGGGTTCCTGAGTACCGTATGCCTATCGGAAAGTATCAAAAAGATATCGATCTGGTTCTTGAGATGGATGCAGTAAGTATCACAAATAACCATAGAGTAGATGCAGAACGTCTTAAAGAGATCGAGGCTGAGTATGATGCAACACTGCTTGGGTTTGGTGCAAGACTCTCTAAGAAAGTACGTGCTGCAAATGAAAATCCTAAAATGGGTGGCTACTGGGGTGCAATAGAAATGCTTGACAAGGTAAACTTGTGGCATAAATATGACATCGGTTCACCGGCATCAAACGAGCTTGAAGGCAAAACTGTTGTCTGTGTTGGTGGTGGCTTTACCTCTATGGATGTTGTAAGGTGTTCTATCCGCGAAGGGGCCAAAAAAGTTATCATGCTTTATCGTCGTGATGAAAAAACAATCATCCGTAATACGACCTATGAAGAGTATCATGAAGCAGTTGAAGAGGGTGTTGAGTTTATCTTCCACTCTGCGATAGAAGAGATCTTTGATGATGGTGAGAATATCACTAAACTTAAAATCAATAAATTTGAACTTGTTCCAGACCCGGCTGGTGGTAGAGCCCAACTTGTGAAGATAGAAGGTGGAGATTTTGAAATAGAGTGTGATTATGTTATCCCTGCTGTTTCACAAGCTGCAGATCTGCAGATCATGCCTGAAGAGTGGGGTGTTGAACTTACTTCATGGAACACACTTTTAACCAATGGTAAAGACTATATGACATCACGTGAGGGGCTTTTTGCTGCTGGTGACTGTGAATATGGGCCAATGACCATTGTAAATGCTGTAGGACAAGCAAGAAGAGCAGCATCAGTCATAAGCCGTTATATCTATGATGGTAAGTGTACGTTGACTGATGATGAGATCATGGAAGACCATTTGGCTAAACTCAAAGTCTATGATAAAAAAGAGAAGATCACAGGATGGATGCCTGGACTTCCAAGAGCTGTGAGTGAAAAACTTGATGTAGATGAGCGTAAAACGAATAACAAAGAGGTCAACTTAGGTTTCACAGGTGAAGAAGCCATGGCTGAAGCTGAACGTTGTATGCGTTGTTACTATATCTCAATGGTGGCGGTGTAATATGAGTGTACATAATTCTATAAATAAAGGGAAAGAGATCACGGTTACCATCGACGGTAAAACGTGTAAAAGTACCTTTGGAAAGACCATTTTAGATATTGCAAGAGAGAATGATATTTACATTCCAACGATGTGTTACCTAACAAAAGTGCAGCCTATTGCATCTTGTCGTATGTGTATCGTAGATGTTGAGGGTGTAGATGGAATGATCCTCTCATGCCAAGAGAAAGCAACTGATGGTGCAGTGATAAACACACAAAATGACGAACTCAATAAAGAGCGTCAAAACATCATGAAACTTTATAATGTAAACCACCCTTTAGAGTGTGGTGTATGTGATAAAAGTGGTGAGTGTGACCTTCAAAACAAAACGATGGAGTTTGGTTTAGAAGAACAAGCCTTTACTGCACGTGATCAGCACAGACCTGTAGAGAATTGGGGACATGTCTCTTATGACCCTGCACTTTGTATCATGTGTGAAAAGTGTGTAAGGGTCTCCACAGAGATCACAGGTGATGAAGCGTTACAACTTAAGTTTGGCGGATACTCATCAACAATTGTCAATGTGAAAAAAGAGAAGAACTATGCCTCTTTGGGTGAAGCAGCAGCAGTATGTCCTGTAGGTGCGTTGGTAGATACGAACTTTAAGTACACAGCGAATGCCTGGGAGCTTGAAAAGATACCATCTGCCTGCCCTCATTGTGGCGGTGGTTGTCAAATGACTTATGAAGTGAAAAATGACAGGATCTACCGTGTCACCAATGCCTTTGAATTCTCAAACCTTTGTGGTGCAGGAAGATTTGGTTTTGATTATGCCAATGAAAATGTGACCAAAGATACAAAAGCATTTAGCGCTGCAGTTGAAGCGTTTGAAAATGCACAAAGTATCATCTTTAGTAGCCAAACTTCTAACGAAGAAGCACTTATCCTCCAGAAGCTCAAAGAGCAAAAGGGTTATAAGCTTGTCTCTCATGAAGCAAGAAACTACCAGAAGTTCATGCAGGCGTATAGTTCTATAACAGGGAAAAGTCTTTATAGCGGTACACTCAAAAAGATCTCTGAGTCAAGAGCCGTTATCGTACTGGGGATTAAGATCAATGATGATGCTCCGACAGTGAAGTACCATATCAACATGGCAAGTAAATGGCACAGAGCTAGAGTGGCGTATATGCATCCACTGGAAGATAGTGAGATACAAAACATCGTAACCCAATTCATCAAATATGAAGCAGGAAGCGAAGAGGGTGTGGCAGCACTTTTGGTCGATACACTTCTTAAAGAAGCGGAACTGCCTAAGGCTATACGAGTATTTTTAGATGATCTGGACATTGGAAACTTGAGTGCAGAGAGTAATATAGGTGAAGAAGAGCTTGCAGCCTTAGCAAAATCACTGATTAAAAAATCAGGTTTTTCATTGGTAATTGGTTCTGACCTTTATGCACATCCAAAAGCAGCACAAATAGCCAAACTTCTTGCACTGCTTGAGCAGTATGCAGGATTTAACGTTGTATGTGTACCTCCGGCAGGCAATGCGATGGGTATTTCACTCATCTGTGACTTGGATGATGAAGCGGAGGGGAAAACAGTTGGATATAACGCTCCAGCTGACTTCACTTTGTCTGCACTTGGAGATGGTGATCTTGATATGCCAGCCATGAATCAGCAAGAGGGAACACTTACAACAAATGATAAACGTGTAGTACCGATGAATGTTGCATTGCCGTATGGCGGATATGTATTGAACGATATCGCAAATGCTTTAGGCTTAGATGCAGAGTACACCATAGACTATACAAAAGAGTTACCTGTAGACAGAGGGTTTGAAGCACAAGAGTTTGATAGCTTACCTGACTACTTTGACTCTGTGGGAAATGAACATAGAGGATACCTATTAAAGAGCATGAAAGCCTCTGTAAGTAGAGTACTCGAAGAGGTTTCTGATATAGATGGTTTTGATGGTGCAGTAGTTTATAACTGTAATCCAACAGAACAGTTTTCAGCATTCACGGCTAAGTGCAGATCTTTGGAAACTGAAGCACTCTTGCTAGGTTCACGACAATTTGCAACAGCAACAAAACTTCAAGATGGTGAGAGCATCTCTTACAGTATTGATGGAGTACGTTTTGATCGTGTGTTTAAGATTGATACATCTATGAAAGGAACAATAGCACTCAATCCTACTTTTGATATGGGATTAAGTGCTGCTTTGTTATCCTCTTATAGATTTAGCAGGTTAGATTTTGAAAGGGCAGGGAAGTAATATGAGTAAAGTCAATATTAAAATTGATGGTAAAGAGTACGAAGTCAACGAGGGTGAGTATATCCTTAATGCAGCACGTGCCAATGACGTTTTTATCCCGGCAATTTGCTACTTGACAAGATGTTCGCCAACATTGGCGTGTCGTATCTGTCTTGTAGAAGCTGACGGGAAACAAGTGTATGCTTGTAATGCAAAAGTCAAGGAAGGTATGGAAGTCACAGTTGACACGCCAAATATCCTTGAAGAGCGTCGTGCTATCATGGAAGTTTATGATGTCAACCACCCACTTCAGTGTGGTGTATGTGATAAGAGTGGTGAGTGTGAACTGCAGAATTATACACTTGAACTAGGGGTTGATTCTCAATCGTACATGATTCAAGACACCAAAAGAGAAACTGCAAACTGGAGTTCAGTACTACACTATGATGCAGGACTCTGTATCGTATGTGAACGTTGTACAACTGTTTGTAAAGACATGATAGGTGATGCAGCGATCACTACGGTCAAAAGAGGTGGAGAAGCACTCGATAAAGGCTATAAAGACAGTATGCCTAAAGATGCTTACTCTATGTGGAACAAACTTCAAAAGTCTGTGATCGCACCGAGTAACGGTACAGAATTCACTGATTGTTCTGATTGTGGTGAGTGTGCGGCTGTTTGTCCTGTAGGAGCATTGGTAAGTAGAGATTTCCAATATACTTCAAATGCTTGGGATCTTACAAGAGTACCAGCTGTTTCAGCACACTCTTCTGATGGCTTCCAGATCTATTATGAAGTGAAACCAACTTCTATCGAAGACAGATCTGAAAAGATCTTCCGTGTTACCAATGAGTGGAACTATGTTTCACTTGATGGTGCTGCACGTTTTGCTTATGACTTTGAAAATAGAGATGTAACAAAAGATGAGCAAGCTCTAGGTAAAGCAGTAGAAGCATTTAAGAAAGCACAAACTATTCGTTTCAACTCTGTGATCACAAATGAAGAGGCATTGATGCTTCAGATGATCAAAGAGAAGATGGGAGTTAAGCTTTATAACCCAGAAGTAAGAGCCTTCCAAAAATTCTTAGCATATTATCAAAAAGCTTCAGGCAATAGATTTTACACTACGGATGCAGATGCACTTATGAAAAAGAGTGATTTTGTTATTGCTATGGGTACAGCACTTAGAAATGACAGTCCTGGACTCAAATATGCATTTAACAATGTACAAAAGCTCAACAAAGGTGCAGGACTTTACTTCCACCCGGTAGGTGACACACTTATCCCTTCATTTGGTAAGAACGTAGAGTGTTTCACGCATAAAGTAGGACTTGAAGAAGCAGCGCTTTATCTTGTATTGGATCTTTTTGCAGATAAAGAGAAACTTCCTGATGATGTAAAAGAGTATATTGCAAGCTTTAAAAGCTCTGAGACGAAGACCATTAAAGAGAAAGTGATGAAAGATGTCACTGAGATGGTAAAAGATGAAGAGACAGGGGAAGAGAAAGAAGTCACTAAAAAAGTACCTGAGATGGTTGAAAAAGAGATCACGGTTGAGCGTAATGGCTTAGTGGATCTCTTGGGCGGCGACTCTGAAAAATTTACAGATACTTTTGAAAAAATGATGAAGAAAAAAGAGTCTTTCTCTATGATGATCGGTGAAGATTTCTACTATCATGA
>SOIK01000011.1 GCA_004377245.1 Sulfurovum sp.
CGGGAGACGAGCAATTGTTTAGGGTTGATTTAGTTTTAGATATACACGGAAAAACAAAAGAGTTGGTAAAACCATGAGTAAATACATAGCCAAATCAAAATACGAGTCTTTAACATCAGGGCAGCAACGCATGAAGAGATTAGTTGGAGGTGTGGGGTGATAAATAAAATTTATAATGAAGACTGTTTAATAACAATGAGCAAAATGGAAGATAAGTCCGTAAATTTAATAATTGCAGATTTTCCATACTTTGAAGTAAAAGGAGAGTTTGATTTTATATGGAAAGATTTTGATGAGTTTTTGGCATGGGTAGAGGTTTGTGCTAAAGAATTTAAAAGAATATTGACAGATAATGGTAGTTTATATGTTTATGGTCATGCTAAGAAGATAGCATATAAGCAGATTATATTTGATAAATATTTCAATTTGGAAAATCATATAAAATGGTTTAAAATTGATTGTCAAGCAAGAATTGGTTACAGTGAATTTAAAAGCTATCCTCCTGTTACAGAGCATATTTTATTTTATAGTAATGAGATAGAAATGACTATGCTTGAAGCAATAACAGAGAAATATATTAAGCCACGAAATCCATTTAGTTTATATCTTAGAGAAGAATTTAAAAAAGCGAAAATAACAAAAAAGGAGATAGCTAAACTCTTCCCGTCTAAAACAGGCGGTTTAACAGGATGTGTTTCTAATTGGTTAAATGGGGACAGTATTATAGATGAGAAGCAATATATAAAAATTAAAAATTATTTAAACAAAAAATATTTATTAAAATCATATAGTGAATTAAGAAAAGAATATGATAAATTAAGAAAAGAATACGAGGAGCTTAAAAGACCGTTCAATAATATCCATAAAATAGATGATGTGATTGCTTTAGCACAAGATACTCATATAACAAGGGGATATAAACATCCAACGCAAAAAACACCAAAATTATCAAGAATTTTAATTGAAACATCAACAAGAGAAAATGATTTAGTTTATATACCTTTTGGGGGAAGTGGTACAGAGATGGAACAATGCCAACCATTAAACAGAAGATGCATAGGAAGTGAACTAGAGAAGAGATATTGTGACATCATAGAAGATAGGCTAAAAAATGCAAAAGGTGAAGTCGGTCTTTTTGAAGAAGAAAATACAATAATACAGCAAGGATTATTTTAATGATAAGCATCAGACTAGAAACACTAATAGCCAAGACAGAGATGGGGATAGCTACGAGTTTAGAGAAGTATGAACTGTGGCTGATTAGGAATAATTTAATACCTACCTAAGCATAGCTCGATACAATATAGAAGGTGTGGCACTCGCCACTAACCAAGAGTCTTTATCAAGGGCTTGCTTGCTACTCTTCAAATCCTCCAGATTAGTTGGGTGAGTAAGCTCTCTTGATAAGGCATAAAGTATCTGGAGGTACTACATGAGAACAAACAAACAAAAACTTTTAGACTATTATTTAGCTAATTACAATCAAGAAGAGCGTAGTCGGTTTTGTAGAGTCACAGTCAACCATGATATGAGTATTTATGTTGACAAGGACTGCTACGATGACCATAAAAAAGGCGACGATATAAGCAGTTTGTATTTATCCTATGTTGTTAGGGGTGTCAATGTGGCACTTTCCGCCATACACACAGACGAACCACTCATTAACGAAATACTTGAAGCAATAGGAGAAAAAGATGTACAATAAAATAATTTTAGCAGGAAATCTAACTAGAGACATCGAAATCCGCTACACTCAAGGCGGTTCAGCTATAGGAAACACAGCCATAGCAACTACACGAAAATTCAAATCGCAAACAGGTGAACAAAAAGAAGAAGTACTTTTTGTGGATTTAACTTTCTTTGGACGCACCGCCGAAATCGCCAACCAATATCTAAGAAAAGGGTCAAAGGTTTTAGTCGATGGACGCTTGAAATTAGATCAATGGGCTGACCAACAGTCAGGAGCGAAACGAAGCAAACATAGTGTAATCGTTGAAAACCTACAGATGCTCGACTCAAAACAAGACAACCAAGCACCAACACAGCCACAAGCACCAACACAGCCACAAGTAACAGCATATCAAACACAAGGACAAGTGACGCAATCTGCACAAACACCAACACAAGACCAACAAGGTGCACAGTTTCCAAACATAATGGATAGTGATGAGATACTATTTGCACCTCTTAATTGGAGGCTGTCATGAATCCGTCTAAAGAATTATTGAGAGAAGTGTTAGATATTGAGATAAATGAAAAGTGTAAAGTGGTTGAGAATAAAAACTATATTCTAGTAATAAGATATAAAGATACTGATTATGGCAGACAAAACAAAACACTAATAAATATCAACATCCACGAACTAGCTTATAAATGTAAAAAGTGGGCTTTAAATGAGGGGTACGAACTTGTAGAAGGTTCAGATGTTATATGTGTTTATAAAATGAGTGACAATACTGGTGATGAGTGTTTCTCGGCAAGTACATCTGATAAAGATTTTGACATTGAGAGATTCTTTAGGTGTTGTGAATGGATACTAGAGCAAAAGGCTAAGTCATGAGAGAGATTAAATGGGATACTAAGTTATTTAAAGTATGGGATGGTGAAAAGTTTTGGAATGAAAAAGTATCTATAGTCAACGGTATTGACGAAATGTATTGTGGTGAAGTTGATGATTTAGTTTTTCTACAGAATACATTTTTAGAGGACAAAAACGATGTAGAAATATTCGAGTCTGACATTTGTATCAATAAAGTATATTGGGAAGAACCTAGAGAAATAGGTTTTAATTATTTAGGAACTGTATGTTCTAAAGTAAAAGGTGATGAAAATAGTTTTCATATGAGTATTTTAAAAAATATTGAAGTAATCGGAAACATATACGAAAACCCAGAACTCTTGGAGGCTAAGTCATGAGAGAGATAAAACTAAAATATGTATGGCAACACAAAAAAGATAAAGATTTTCAATCAGAAGTTTTTACGATAGAGCAGATAGAAGACCACTCTTTAGTGCACTGCCAAAGCATAAAAGATTATCTTATAGAAGATGGTTATGAGTTTGTTGCTAGAGAAGAGTGGACAGGACGAAAAGCTAAAGGTGTAGAGATTTATGAATCTGATATTGTAAAACTCATAGGAACAATTGGGGCAACAACAACAATAGAGTTTATTGATGGTGCTTTTTATGTAGTAGGATATGGTTTAGTTTCTGATTGGATTTCCGAAGGTGGAGAGTGGAACAATATTGAAAAACTAGGGAACATTTGGGAAAATCCCGAACTCTTGGAGGCTAAGTCATGACGACAATACAAAACCAATTTCAAAAATACATAGTATGTGAACCCCTCTATTCAGAAATCCTGGATATGGTTGCTAAAGGTAAAGACTCACAAGTAATTGACGGCTCTTTGGTTGAGATAGTCAAATCTTTTCGCAAGGATGATATTCATTCGGTGGAAGTGAGGGTGTCGGTATGACAATTAAAACACACATAAAAGGCAGAAAGCGAACCATGCACGAGGTCAAGGAGACGCTTAAGGCTATCCAATACATCGACAAAGACCGTTATTTATGGGAGGACATAGACATCAATCCTAATACTGGCAGAAACGCAATCAACCGCAACGCCATATCAGCTTCAATCTATGAGAAGATACTAGTATATTGTTTTTTGAAGCGTATCAATCCTTTGGCAGTTTTTTATAAAACGGAGGCTTCATCATGAGCCCTACACTAAAAGAGAAACAGTTTGAAATTATGCAAGATAACATGAACAAAATTCATCCCATAGATTGCTTAGAGTTTATGAAACAAGTCCCAGATGATTATTTTGATTTGGTTTTGACAGACCCTCCTTATGGGATAGATTTAGCAAATATGAATATGGGTACAGGAAAAAGTCCTAAAGCCTCAAGAATTGAAAACAGGAAATGGAAAGCAAAGAGCTGGGATAAAGAAACTCCAAGCGATGAGATTTTTGATGAGATATTCAGAATAAGTAAAAATCAAATTATCTGGGGAGGTAATTATTTTAATTTACCATCTCATA
The DNA here is from genome assembly GCA_004377245.1 of Sulfurovum sp. Classification (GTDB taxonomy): domain Bacteria; phylum Campylobacterota; class Campylobacteria; order Campylobacterales; family Sulfurovaceae; genus Sulfurovum. The sequence continues at coordinate 4,051 of SOIK01000011.1, forward strand.
AATTCTACATATTATGGGACAAACAGATACCAAATGGATTAAGCTTTGCAGACTGTGAAATGGCTTGGACTTCATACGATAAAGCACCTCGCATATTTAGATATTCGGCATATAGAGATAAGGCGTCAAAAATACATCCAACACAGAAGCCACTTATGCTATTTGAATATTGCATCAATTTAACAAAAGATATTAAGACGGTCTTTGACCCATTCATGGGCTCAGGCACTACAGCAGTAGCTTGTAAATCACTAGGCATAGATTGGTGCGGTTGCGAACTTGAAGCCGATTATGTAGAGATAGCAAACAAAAGACTAGAACAAGTACAAGGGAGTCTATTTTGAAAGATAAAAAAATAGCATTTCCTAGATTTTGTAAATATATAAAATGTCGAAAACTACTACCAAAAGACGCACACCATCAAAAGAAATACTGCCAAGACACAAAGTGTTTCTATCTCCAAAATCAACTTGAAGCAAAAGAGAGAAGAGACAAACTTAAGGCAAATAAACCTAAAAAGTTTAAGATATGCAATTTCGATGAGTGTGGTAAAGAATTTGAGATTCCCACTAATTCCCCTCTTCAAGCATACTGTGACGATAAGTGCAGAGATGCGAATCGTAAGAAAGTCCAAGCGAAACGATGGGAGCAAGAGCAAATCAAAATCGTAGCCAAACGAGAAGAGGTTGTTAGAATGAATAAGAGTAAGGATAAAAAGAGTGGATTGCCAAAAAGACTTTTGGTTAGGGGTAATATATCGCATGGGAATGTAGCTTGTGCTATTAGCGTAAACGCATGAATAATTTAGGAATAGTGTATTTGATAATAGGTGTTATATCTTCATTAATATTAGTGTTTAGTATTCTTTTATTCAGATACATAGACTGGTTAAACAAAAGAAGTCAATTTTATTATGATTTATATATGAGAATTGCACAAGATATTGAAGACGCAAATACTGTAAAAGATAGCGTTGGTTTTCTTAACAATCGGTTCAAGCAAAGAACAAAAGAGATAGATAAAATGGAAGAGGAATCTTCTAAGTGATCTACTCAAAAGCAGATCAAACTAGAAAGAACAGGAAGGTAAACTTGAAAAAGCTATCCAATATCGAATTGCGATTATTTAAAGAGTTTATATTTGACATATCGAATGGAAAGTGTCAGTGTGGTTGTAATAAACCATTATCAACATATCATCACGGAAATAGAGGGATAAATAAAGATGATCGTACTCTAGGTGGGATTAATGATATTTGCCATCATGATTTGCATTTCTCTACTGATACACACAAAAGAGAAGCATTGACTATTTTATTTAAATCAATCGGTCTTGAAAATTGGAGAAAACATAATGAATAAATACAAAAACAAGAAATGCTCTATAGTGTTTCAAGAGGAAACATATCACTTTGATAGTAAGGCAGAAATGGCATATTTCAATCTACTTACTCCTAGACTAAAGAAGTTCCAAATAGAGAAACTAAAACTACAGCCACAATTTCAATTGTCTGAACCTTTTATTATTGCCACAGATAAAACAAAAAGTGGTAAAAGTAGAATGCCTGCTATGATATATACTCCGGACTTTGAGTATTTTGAGAATGGCAAAAAAATAGTAGTAGAGGTGAAAGGCAAAATAACAACTGATTACAGAATACGTTTAAAGCTGTTTTTAGCAACTGCCTATGCCAAGTATAGGGTAGATACGTTTATCGAGGTTATTAAGGGCAAAGAGATAAGATATGAATGTGGGAGCGTGATATGATTAATAAAAAATTCAAGGTTAGCACTTCATGGGTAAACACAAATGCTTTTTTTGTATTAGTTGAAGAATATAAAAGAGTTCCAAGGTTTATATTTAAGGACAAATGGATAAAGGTAAAAACATTTGAATATGCATCATGGGAAACCTTTATGGAAAAAATGTGGTTAAGTCATATGCTGCGTGGCAAAAGTTTATGGGAAATAGATACTAAAATATGAGCGAAACAAAAGCACAAAAGAGCAAAAGGCTCAAAGAAGAAGCGGCGAAAGAGATAAATCAGAAGTATCGTAATGGCACTTTGTGGATTAAAGAGAAGAAAATAAAAGTAAGGAGCTGATATGAAATGTAAATGGTGTGGGGAAAACGCAGCTAAAAGATTTTGCAAAGGAACATCATGCAGAAAGCAAAGCGAATCTTTTAACATA
>SOIK01000015.1 GCA_004377245.1 Sulfurovum sp.
TCAAGCATTTGCATCATTAGCTTTTTTGAGAAAAAGAGGAATTTTTCAAACAATGTACTATGATACTTATCTTTATGATATATCATCAAAAAGTCTCTTTTACATGAAAAGTTTTTCACATCAACTTGATGCAACTTGCCCTCTTTTATCTCATTTTCTACTGAGATTTTAGAGATACAGGTTAAACATTCACGGTTCATCAAAATACTTTTGATAGACTCCGTGTGTCCCAACTCAAAAAAGATATTTAGATCATCTACTTTTTCTTTAATATAGTTCAAAAAGACTTCTCTTGTCCCAGAACCCTCTTCTCTGAGTACCCATCTTTTCTCAGCCAATTCATCTATATAACAAGGCTTACACAGATTCTCATCTGCTGTTACAACTACCAGCTCATCTACTCCTATCTTCTCTTTGATGATATCTGAACCTGAGACCAATCCTTCCACAAAAGCCACATCAATGCTTCCCTCTTGGATCATCTGTGTGATCTCTTTGGTGTTCCCCTCTTTGAGTGTGATCTTTACATCAGGATAAGAGCTCATATAGCTACAGATGATAGAAGGCATCAAATAATCTACGATCGTGGTACTCGCACCTACACGGATCATCCCTTTATTTTCTGAATTTTTAAATTCATACTCAATATCTGAGAGTTTTTTAAAGATAGGGTCTATCTCTTTATAGAAGGCACGTCCTACTTCATTAAGTACGAGTTTTTTGTTGATCCTGTCAAAAACAGGTCGTCCCAAAATATTTTCTAACTCTTTAATGGACATTGAAATGGCAGACTGACTCAGTTTCATATCTTTAGCTACATTGGTTAAGTGCCCTGATGACACCACATTTAAAAAAATTTGCATTTGTCTAAGGGTTAATTTCATATTTTCTCTTTTGTTCTATAAAATTTATTATCGTTTTATATTTTATTTATTTTTTATTATATCAAAATTATAGTAGAATTTAAAAAATCTTATCAATAATTTTGAACAAATATAAGGATTTGGATGGCTTTTTCACCCCAAAATCGTGCAGGGACACTCAGTGGTATCTTTTTTGTTGCCATTTTTGCTGCCGCAGCGACATATATTGCTGCTCTTGCTCCCATCAAAGCATTGGGGCTTTCTCCTTTGGTCATCGGTATTGTGATGGGTATCTTTTATGCAAATACTCTCCACAATCAACTCCCTTTGGCATGGGAAAGCGGCATAACCTTTTCAGCAAAAAAGATTTTACGTTTTGCCATCGTCTTTTATGGGTTTAGAATTACCTTTCAACAGATCGCTGAAGTGGGCATGGAAGGTTTCTTGGTTTCACTTATCATGCTCTCTACTACTTTTATACTGGGAACTTGGTTGGGATACAAAGTATTTGGTATGGACAAGGATACCTCTATGCTCACCGCTTCGGGGGCATCCGTATGTGGTGCGGCTGCTGTACTTGCTACTGAACCTGTACTGAAAGCTGAAGAACACAAAGCAGCCATTGCTGTTTCTATGGTGGTTCTCTTTGGAACGATCTCTATGTTCCTCTACCCTGTACTTTATACCACCATTTTTGAAAATGCTACAGGTTTTTTACATATGACAGCAAGAGAGTTTGGTATCTATGTAGGAGGGACTATTCATGAAGTAGCACAAGTGGTTGCTGTACCATTTTCTGTGCCAAATGCACCAGTAGAGATGGCGAACGATGCAGTCATTGTGAAGATGACACGAGTCATCATGATCGCCCCTATGCTTATCATGTTAGGTATCTATCTTAGTTACACTGCAAAAAAAGAGGGTGGTGTAGCTGGTGGTGTAAACCTTGTTATCCCTTGGTTTGCTGTCTACTTTATCGGTGTTGCAGGATTTAACTCACTGCATTTGGTACCGGAAAATATCGTAAACATGATAAATGA
>SOIK01000036.1 GCA_004377245.1 Sulfurovum sp.
CACAAGATGTTTTTGTACATCGTGACTTCCACTCACGAAACATCATGCTTACCCCAAAAGATGACATAGGCATTATAGACTTTCAAGATGCAAGGGTAGGGGCCATCACCTACGATTTGGTCTCGTTACTCAAAGACTGTTACATCGAGTACAATAGTCAAGAGATAGAAAAGTTAGCTTTGTATTATCGAGATAATGTAGATTTGGAGGTTGATGATGCAACATTCATCAAATGGTTTGACTTCATGGGCTTACAACGCCATGTTAAGGTACTGGGTATCTTCGCCAGGTTGCATCTGCGTGATGGGAAAGATGGGTACGTGAAAGATATACCACTTACTTTGAAGTATGTGTTGGAGACCGGGAGTAAATATAAAGAGACACAACCACTTATTGATTTACTAAAAAAGCTCATCTAGCCGTCATCCTCGGGCTCGCACCCCAAGGGCATTTCCTACGGGCACCCGGGGATCCACAGCCGTTGAGTAGATAAAATTATAGATCCCCGTGTCAAGCACGAGGATGACGAAAGTCGTAGGAGATGATATAATGAAAGTCATGATACTAGCCGCAGGTCTAGGAGAGCGCATGAGACCACTCACAGACAAAACCCCAAAGCCACTTTTAAAGGTAGGTGGCATTCCACTCATTTTATGGCACATCGAGCGCCTAGCACACGACGGCTTCAAAGAGATAGTCATCAACATCGCACACTTAGGCTACCAGATACCAGAAGCCCTAGGTGATGGTTCAGAGTGGGGAGTACATATCAGTTACTCAGACGAACAAGAAGAGGGTGGCTTAGAAAGTGCAGGGGGCATCGTGAAAGCGTTACCACTCTTAGGAGATGAAACCTTTTTGGTTATCAGTGGCGACATCTGGTGTGACTATGACTTCGTATACGATAAAAAGCTCCCAGAGGGCATTTTAGCCCATCTCATCCTCGTACCTAACCCAGAGCATAACCCTGAGGGTGATTTTGCTTTAAACGATGGTTTTGTAACCGATGCCAAAGCCTACACCTTCTCAGGCATAGGCTATTACTCCCCAAAACTCTTCGAGGGTGTACCCTACGGAAAGAGTGCTTTAGCTCCTTTGCTTAGAGAGGCTATGAAAGAGGGTAATGTTACTGGTGAACTCTATGAGGGTGAGTGGTTAGATATAGGTACACCTGAGAGGCTTGAGCTTTTGAATGCTCAGTTGATTAATCGGTACTAGATTTAGTACTTCTTGTTAGTATTTACAAGGAGATCTTTTTTACTCAGGTCATCCATAAGGCTTATCATGTTTCTAAGAGAAAAGAGTCTTAATCTTTCGCCTTTTTCCTTTTTAAGTTCACTTGAAAACTTATTTTTAGAAAAGATGACAAAGGTGTCGACATCAAGTTCAGCCTGAGCACATTTCTCTTTTAACTTTGTCAGTTCACTTTTGTTAGCCTTTGACTTAGAGTACTTACAAGCACCGGCAATCATCTTGCCTGATTTTCTCTTTGCCAAGATATCTATCTCAACATTTTTATCCCAATAAGAACCGATACTGACTATATAATCACCTTTGGGATCATCTTTAAAACTCTTTTTCATAAGTTCCATTACAAGTTGGTCATAAATAAGATTGGAAAAACCTTCTTTCATATGATTCCAACGTTCTTTGACCTCTTTATAGTCACCCTCTTTAATGCCCTTATAATATGGTGAGATAGAAGAAAACCAAAAGCGCATGAAAGGCTGCGTAAAAAGAAGTTTATCTGAGTTAGCATCTTTTTCATCAACCGGTTTTTCTTGGGATTTATCAAAAACAAGCAGACCATTCTCTATGAGAAAATCTATAGAATCTTCACCTTCTTCTCTCTTGACAGAAGCTTTCTTAAATGCAGAATGCTCTCGTCTGTCTCCTGTGGCAAGTGCTGTGAGGAGTGAGTGATGTGTAGGGTTACTCTGAGTGATCTGCGTAATATCACCATGAATATATCTGTAATTTGCCAACACTTTCTCTTCGATCAGCTCTTCCAATGGCTTAGACAGGTCAACCCTCCACCCCATCCCACCAAAAACAGCAAAGTATTCTACAGCCTTTTCGAAATCAGTAGCATTATTTTGGAAACAAAAAGAGCGAAATTGTTCTAGGAGTGTTGGGTATTTTAGCATAAGGATAAACCCTTTATTGATTTCTATTATTGTACTGCTAAAAACTTAATAGTTCATACTTTTGATGATTTGTCCCGCTCTCGTTCCCACTCGGGAGAGGGGGAACGAGAGAGCTAGATTTTGTTTAAATATTTTGCCACCCCATCCTCATCATTAGAGTGTGGCAAGATAATATCTGCAACCTCTTTCACTTCATCCAAAGCATTAGAAACAGCCACCGAAGTCCCTGCAAGTTTAAACATGCCTATATCGTTGATACTGTCACCAAAGACGGTCATATCGTGGGTGTCTCGGTTCATATAGTCTGCTACTTTTTTCAGAGCGTGGGCTTTGTCGCCTTCTGGGTGGAGGATGGTGAGGAAGTAGCCGTCTGAGTATTTTTCTGGGGATAGTTTGTACTCTAGGGCATCTTTGAAAGTACTTTTTAGTTTCGCTGCAAGAGGTTCCAAGGTCTCTTTATCTCCAAAGTAGACGATCTTGAGGTTCATGTCCATGGTTTTGTTGTGAGGGTTAAACTGCATACGTGGGTCGTTTTTGTAGCCTTTTAGGACAAACTTTTGATGTTCATTGAGTTTGCGAGGGTACAAAAAAGTTTCATTGAGTTGCATGTCTTTAAGCCCTATGATGAAAGGGTCTATGTCAAAATTCAAGCCTATCTCAACGACAGCATCACCTAATGCTTTGTTTATGGTTTTTAAATCTATGAGTTTTTTCTCTGGGCTTACGATCATCGTACCATCTAGCAAGATCATGGGTGCGTCAAGATGAAGTTTTTCTAAAAAGTCATGAGATTTTTGAAAACTTCTTGCCGTAGCAACAGAGAGTATGGACTTTTGGGCTTTTTCGTTCCATACTTTGGCACTAAAGTCACTCACACTCTGGTCGGTACGTAAAAAGGTATGGTCTAGGTCGGTGATGTAGATAGGTTTTTTCATTAACTTGCAAACCCACTTTTAAAACAATTTTTCTCTTGCACGATGGCTTTTTGCTTCTCTTTTCTCTTGGTATCTTTCTCTACAAATATCTTTTTACGTGTTTTTGGATCCATCTCCGTATAGTACATCACAGCCGAATAGGTACTCGGAGTAGGGGTAAAGACCTGTGCCTGTTCCGGGTTCATCTTTAGCTCATTTGTTGTAAAGTCTTTTAGTTTATGCATATCTTTTTCAGTACATCCCGGGTGTGCAGCGATGAGATAGTAGGTGAGGAACTGTTTTTTACCCATGTCACGGTTGAGTTTATCGTAGAGTTTTTTGAAATCTACAAGCGTCTGTTTGCCTGGTTTTCCCATAAGTTCAAGGACATGCTGCTCTGTATGTTCAGGAGCAACTTTCATCTGTCCTGAGATATGGTGCCTGACCATCTCTTTGAGATAAGAGTATCCATACCTTTTATCTGCAGTAATGAGGTCATAACGTACCCCCGAAGCGACAAAGGCTTTTCTCACTCCTTCGACTTCTCGTACTTTTCTCAGTAGATTGATATTTCTGCTATGATCCACATGCATCACTTTACAGAGTCTCTCTGCATCTACACATCGTATGTCGTCACAAGTCCCTTTTTTGAGCTTCTTTCCACACTCATAACCGTACATATTTGCCGTGGGGCCTCCCACATCAGAGATGATCCCTTTGTAGTCGTTATAGCTGTTAAAATCTTTTGCCTCTTTGAGAATGTTCTTTTCTGAGCGTGTTCTGATGGTTCTGCCCTGATGTACCCCAATGGCACAGAAATTACACTCACCCCAACACCCATGATGTGTCATAATAGAGAACTTGATAGTCTCCAAACATTTTACTTTTCCATCTTTTGCGTAGTAGGGATGTAGTTCTCTGGTAAAGGGAAGGTTGGCGTTTGCATCCATTTCATCTTCATTCAGGTAATCACAGGGAGGATTTTGGATGAGAAAACGGGTATCTACCGGCTGACAAAGTCCATTGGCTGAGATGGGGTCGTTGTTGTCATAAAAGTCATCAAAAAGGTCTATGTATTTTTCTTTGTTCTCCAAGCACTCCGCATGTGAGGGGAGCTGGATATACTCATAATTTGGCTCTTTAGCGATGTAGCAGACACCTCTGATATCTCTATAGTCTCTGCCGTCTTCCAGAGCTTTGGTGAGTTGTTCTATGGCTATCTCACCCATACCGTAGATGAGTATGTCTGCTTTAGAGTCAAACAGTATAGGTTTTTTGAGTTTATTTGCCCAGTAATCATAGTGGCTTACTCTTCTAAGAGAGGCTTCGATGCCGCCTAAGACCAGTGGTACAGTACCCTTAAAATATCTTCTGATCAAGTTACAATAAACACTCAAAGCCCTGTCTGGTCGCTTGGTATTCTTTCCCCCTGGTGTATAGTCATCAGAGTTACGGAACTTTTTTGTTGCAGTATAGTTAGAGACCATAGAGTCCACACTTCCACCACTCACACCCCAGTAAAGGCGAGGTTCTCCCAAGCGTTTAATGTCCACATCAGAGTTGATGTCTGGCTGACCTATCATGCCCACTTTGTACCCAAGTCTCTCAAGCATACGCCCCACCATAGCGACACCGATAAAAGGAGAGTCTATGTAGGCATCACCAGAGACAAGGATCACATCACATTGATCCCAGCCCAGTGCGTCCATTTCAGCCCTGGTGGTGGGTAAAAAATCTTTACTTGTAAAATTAGCTTTTTGTGTTTTCTTCATGGGACTCATTTATCTTTGATGCTAAGATAACGTTCTACTTGCTCAGGAGTTGCAGCAAAGAGTAGTTGGCTAAGTAAAGTGATTATTAATAATTGTTTTTTCATAATCGCATTATAGCGAATTAATTCGTTAACTTTTTACCTTTGATGAGAACAGCAAAGAACCTTACAGCCCAAAGAATAAACATGATGAGCCATACTGTTACAGAGATGTCAAAAAGTACCATAAAATTCCAGCCCCATGCAGCTGCCATAGAGGTAAACAGACGCATGACTACGACAAGCTGTGTCCAGTTAAAGAGTACTTTTACCCACATATCAGCTTGCATCATGTTTCCCGAGTGACCTAGAGTGACACGAGTTCCAAAGCCTATGAGTATGGTAAAGACAAAGCCAAGCATAAGGATATGGATATCTAAAAAGAGGAATGATGTACCATTGATCAAAGAGGTAAGGTTACTCATCCCTCCAAAGAGAAAGGCTACCGGTATCCAGTAGAGAGAAAGATGGAGGATCCAAAGTAGGGGGTTGGGATTTGGAAAAGGAAGGCTCCATCTGAAAAGTTCTTTGGCCACGATGTAGGTAAGTGCAAAATCAGCGATAAAAGAAAGGTGAGGGTGTATAGTTTCCAAGATGATATGTGCTGTTAAGAGCTGGGTAACTACTTTAAGAAGATACACATTTTTATCTACCATGCAGTGAGAAAAGAAAGGTACCATACGTTGTGCTACAGAGAAAGCTACTAAAAAGAGGTAGAGGTAGATGCCTACCTGTATAGCAAAACTTTGTAAAGGTAACCAAAAAGACTCACCCACGATAAAAAGCAAGTGAGATATCAAGCCAAATACCATGGCTAAGAGTATCCAAAAGATATCATGCTTGTCTTCCATCTTGGAAGTATTAAAAATACCAGTCAGTATTTTTATAGCCCAGAAATGTGCTCCTAAGAGGATAAGCATTCCTATCTTGTAGAGTATTGCACTTGTCAATGCACCCAGTACAAATAGTAGAGATCCTATAGCAAAAAGCCCGATCACTTTCAGATAAAGTGATTCTTCAATGACAGGAGTACTTGCAAAACGAGGAAATGTGGTAAAGATAAATGCTAAAAAAGCAGGAGTGAACATAAGGTAGATAAGACTATAGGCATGGAAACCAGAGGGTGTTAAAGTAAGCGTCAAGACACCCTTAAAACTGAGCATAAAAATGAGCATAGTCACAATGGCATTGACAAATCCCAATACAAAAAAGGGTTGATGGGGTTGAGAAAAGAAATAGTGTTCTTTCATTGGGTGTGCCTTTAGTAGACTTCTTTCAAAACCAAATAAAAAGATAAATTTTAAAAGAAGTCTAATTTAGAATATCGCATCATAGCAAAAGTACAATT
>SOIK01000104.1 GCA_004377245.1 Sulfurovum sp.
CCTATCGATAAGATAGTCACAGGTTCTAAAAATGTGGGGATAAAGATCTACAAAGATATGATCATTTTTGCTCAAATGGACAGTGACAAAGTGACTGTACTTAAAAATGAAAACGCTGGTAAAGGCTTACCGAAATTCAAGATCTTTAAAGAGTTCAAAGTAGGAGAGATGCCTTTTGATGCAATGATCAAAGACAATACCTATATCGTAGGTTTTTTCCTTACTAAAGCATTTGGTGTGATAGATTTGGATAAGATGGAATTCTCAGAGATCAAGGTCACAGCCAAAGATAACAAGCCTGTACTCAAAGTACCACATTTTGGTTTTTGGAGTCTTAGTGAAGAGAAAACGTTCATCCCCGCTGTAGGTGATAATGCTGTAATGGTCTATGATAATAAATTTAATTTTATCAAAAACATTGAGATGCAAGGGTTACCGGTATTTACAGCACTAAGTCCTGATAAGAAGTATTTGGCCGTAACTTTCTCAGGGAAAGACTTTCCTACCATTCAGATAGTGGATACGAAAACACTGAAGATCATCCAGACTTTTAAGTTTAATGGTAAAGTACTGCATGTGCGTTGGTCAAATATAGATGATTATCTCTATGTCTCTGTGAATGATGCCAATCAAGTGAATGTCATCAACACAGAAGAGTGGTTCTTGGAGCGAGAGATCTTTCAAATAAAAGCACCTTCTGGTATCTTTATCTATCAATTAGATGATGAACAGAAATAATAAATCTTAAATCTTGTGTATTCGTCATCCTCGTGCTTGACACGGGGATCTAGAGGTTAATATATAGTGAATCTTTAATATTCTCTTTAGGTCAGATTCTAGATTCCCTGGTCAAGCCAGAGAATGACGGATTTAGTTGTTTTGTTAGTGTTATAATAAGAATTTTATACTTCATTAATAACTTCAAAGCCCTCTTCAATACTCCCCACTTTACCAGTTAAAAATAAAATCACTCCAGCGTTGAGTTGTGCAAGTTTGAGTAATTCATCACTTGGGTTTTCAACAAGATCCAGTGAGGTCTCTAGTGATATGCGCTCCGTTGACTTCGTATACATGATCCCAAAATCTTTGGGATCAACTTTTATCTCTTCCACTTCACCGTTTTCTACGATAGTGATGGAACATTTGGAAAATATTTCGGGTGTTCCTTCGTTACCTTTTATGATGACAAGCTTTTTATAGCGGTCTTTAAAAAGTGCAATGTATTTTTCAACAAAAGGTTTATGAAATGCTCCGATGATGGCAGTGTCGCTTTGTGTGATGTTTAGTAGCTTTTCTATGGTATTGAATGATGAACGTAACCCAAGTTTAGCTCTTATATCACTAAACTCATGAAGTTCTTTAAAGTAAGTAGCTCTGTCATAGTAATGTGTGTTGCTACTTAAGGAAGTATTGTCACATACTTCTTTGAGTGTTATTCCACCTTTGGCAGGTTGAAGAAGATCACCATGAAGTGATAAATTAAGATTAAACTTTTGTAGATATTGTGCTGTAAGTGGAAAAATATATGGATTTTTAACTTTACCATCATAGGGGTAACCAAACTCTATGGAGTTCTCTAAAGGTTTTTGTATGACAAACTTATCAAAAACTTCTAAGGCTCCGGCAAACTCTTCTAGACTTTCACCTTTGACACGCCAACCCAGTAGAAAAGCACTTACTTGTTCTGGAAGTACCTCTTTTTTCAAAAAGGCACTTATCACAATTTTTATCTCATCTTTTGTAAGATCTCTATTGCGTTTTGGACCAGTACCAACGCATTTTAGATATGGTAGAAATTCCTCTGTAGTCATTTAAAAGTCGTTCAGGTCAATACTTGATTTTGCATAGTTTGAAACATTACTTTCAAAGAAATTACTTTTAACTTCATTCATCTCTA
>SOIK01000247.1 GCA_004377245.1 Sulfurovum sp.
CAAAGCTCACCCTACGGGCATCACTAGCTTTCGCCTATGCGTCGTTACGCTTTTTCACCTTAGCTACGGCTAGGATTTCAAAAGAGTGTCTAGCCTAGACAAAAGCTAGAGATGTTATGAGTACCTAGGGTCATCCAGAGGGTTCAGCTGGAGAGATTATAACATCTTCTAGATTTAGTGTGAGTTGCTTATTACTTATGCATACTCATGGACTTCAGAAATGTTTCTCTTTGCTCTATGCCTAACATTTTGGCTTTCGTGAGGTCAGGATAGGTACCACCCAAACCTTTGCCATCATTTCCATGACATCCTCCACAGATACTGGTGTAAAACATAGCTGCATTTTCAGGGTAGGGAGTGGCACACTTTTTACCGGAGAGTTCCAGGACATAACAGGCGATTTTCTCTGCATCATCATGTGCGGCAAAACCACCCTCCATCTCTCCGCCTTTAAAGTCTAATATATTAGAGCCATGATTGATGACTTTTATGATGTACTGTTTGGTATATTCAGGTGTATTGATATGAGAAAGCTCATCTTCATAGTGTGTTGTTTTATGTGTTTTGATATGCTCTTCATATTGTGTGCTTGTATGTGTATCAACTTTTCTGGGCTTACGAAACTTGGCATTATAGACAGCATAAACGATAACAATGAGTATGGCAAGATAGGGTATGAGTTTTTGCATAATGTGATTTTATAATAATTATAGTTAAATAGTACTTCCAAAAGGAAATACTACATTCCTATCAGTCGAGGCAGTGGAACTACGAGCGGTACAAAATGAACCTTTTGTACATCCCACTTGCTTAAGATGGCATGACGCTCATCTTGTAGTCTGATCACTTGTTTATAGTAGGCTGCTTTTGCATCGGGTTCTAACTGCGTTAACATTTTATTGAGCTGTACCGTACTCAATCCATAGACAAATCTAAGACGCTGGCTATCATCTTGTTGCGCTATCATATTAAGAAGCCTTCCATCTTTCAGTATGAGTTGATATGCATAGAGATGACTTTTAGCGTAAACCTTTATCACATTTTTAGCCTCAAATATGATCTTGATACTTCGCATGGTTGTTGGTTCAAACTCATAAAGCATATCTGTTCTTGCATCTTCATACACCACAAGATTACCTTCATCCAAACGTAAAACCTTTTGGGTGAGGTAGAGGCTGCTGAAATTATCTCTGCGCTGCTTGAGCAGGGTACCATCAAGCTGTAGATACTCTTTCTCTATTTGAAGTGTGAGTTGCTTGTTATCATAGCTAAGGTTTGACATACCACAACCACTTATCATGAGTGTGGCTGTAGTTGCAAGTAGTAGTTTTATGATCGTCCTCATTATACCATTTCAGTTAATTTAAGGAAAACCTCATTGATCTCTTTACCGGCTTTTTTAGCCAATTTTTCTGCTTCTATTTTAGAATCTTGATATATAAGAGAAAACTCTTTTTGTTTCTCTTCCCACAGGTCTTCACTTTCCATTTTTGCAAGGTGTGCTTTGAGGGCTGCTATGTCCAGCTCTTCTTGTGCTTTAGTAGAGACTTTATATGTAAATTCATGCGTAGCCTCTTTGAGCTTTTCAACTCTATCACGTGCTTCCATCATACCTAGCTGCCCTTTGAGTTCTGCTTTCTCTTCAAAGTCAGTGTAGGCATCTTTGAGTTTATCATTTACCCCAGCAAAACGCTTTTTCAAATCAACCCAGAACTCTCCTGCCTCTTCGGTGAAATCTTCACTAAGCTCTTCTATCTTCTTCTCTGCTTTTTCAAGCGATTTTTTAGACTGTTCAATGATCTCTTTAAACTCTTTTTCCATAAGTTGCTCCTTTTATATTATTATAGCATTTTTTATGATGCTTGGTTTTGATGTTCTTCTAACCAATCACTCAACA
>SOIK01000112.1 GCA_004377245.1 Sulfurovum sp.
TCTATGATAACGCTCGACTATCTCCGGGTCATGATGAAGGTTGATCTTTGCATCCTTTTTACCATCATATGGAATTTTAGAAAGTGCATAACGTATAGACTCTAATCTAGCTCTTTTCTTATCATTACTGTCAACGATGATCCACGGTGCGAATCCAGTATGCGAACGGCTGAACATCTCTTCTTTATAATAAGTGACCTTGTCCCACATCTCTTGTGCTTTTTGATCTACTGGGCTTAATTTCCAATGTTTAAGAGGATTAGTCATACGCTCTTTAAATCTTTTTTGTTGATTCTCTTTGGTGATACTGAACCAAAACTTGATCAACAGTATCCCATCATCGATAAGGGCATGCTCGATCTCCGGTACCTCTTTCATAAATTTCTCATACTGATCTGGCGTACAAAAATCAAATACAGGTTCCACAATGGCGCGATTATACCAACTTCTATCAAAAAATACGATCTCACCCGGATTTGGCAAGTGCTGGAAGTAGCGTTGGAAGTAAAATTGTCCCGTTTCTACATCCGTAGGTTTAGGTAAAGCCACCACTCTGAATTTTCTAGGATTGAGATACTGAGTAAATCGTTTGATCGCCCCACCTTTTCCCGCAGCATCACGCCCTTCAAAGATGATCATGACACGCTTCTTATTTTCATAGACCCAGTTTTGTAGCTTGATAAGCTCTACTTGTAACTCTTTTAATTCATTTTCATACTCAACATTACGTGTGATCTTTGCAAGTTTTTTATTGCTCATCAATTGAGTTAGACCACTTTTGCTTCTCAATAGATGAAAATTCTGCTCAAGTTCTTTGATGACCTTCTTGGCTTCTTTATCTTTTACCTCTTTCTCTAAGTACTCTAAATCTTGAAATATCGTTTTCATTTTTCCCCTTTAATGTATACTGTATTCCTTAATTTTACTCCTACTTATCTTTAACATAAATGATAAAAATCATTATTTAAACTGATTTGATTATTTTTTGAACTACTTCAAAAGTTTTCTCTACTGAATCTAACTTTACTTTCTCTCTTGTAGAGTGAGGATAACGTATCGTTGGTCCTATGGAAGCGAGTTTTATCTGAGGATATTTCTCTCTTATGACACCACACTCTAGTCCAGCATGTATCGCCATCATTTTAGTCGTACCAAACACACTTTTCATCTCTTGACTCACTAAGTTAGTAAAGTCGCTTACATCTGGTTTCCAAGAGGGGTATTTATCTTCCAACTCTACATCAAAACCATAGCTTTCAAAAAACGATACTGTCTCGCTAGATAATGTCTCTAAGTTATCAGCACTCATCGCTCTTGCACTTGTCTCTATCGTAAGTCCACCTTTTTCATCTGCAGTAATGATAGCAAGGTTGATACTCACATCAGGGATACCAAACTCCACATTTTGTGCTCTTACACCATGTTTAAAACCATGGATCATATCAATCACTTTTTCACCCTCACCCAGCACCAAAGGTTGCTCATTCAGTTTTCTAACTTGGGCCATGTCTGTACTCTCTAAAGCAATTTCACTACAAACGATAGCTACTGCATTTGCAGGGATAGAGTTGCGACGCTCTCCTCCGTAGATGCTTGCTAACTGTGTGACATTATGTGCATGAAGATACGCACCTAACTCTTTAATAGCAGAAGGGATACCTTTATCTATATCTACACCAGAGTGTCCACCCACAAGTCCTTTCACTGCAACCTCATAACACTGACCTTTAGCATCCACATAGCTATCTTGTTTTACAGCGGTGATATCTACACCACCTGCGCACCCTATGTAAACTTCTGCTGCATCTTCACTATCGAGGTTTAGCATATACTTACTCTTCAGATCAAAAGCCACTTCATTTGCACCGATGAGTCCTACCTCTTCATCTGAAGTAA
>SOIK01000258.1 GCA_004377245.1 Sulfurovum sp.
ACTTCAAGACTTTTAGTATGACTATAATGGTCAAATTCACCAATATATGTAGCAATAGGGTGTGCTTCGATTTGCAACTTAAGATATGCCAGTATCTCATCTACATTTTTATACGTTGTCTCATTTTTAGCTATCTCAATAGTAAAGACCGGGTATTTTTCCATGACTGTGATTTGTTTCATTTCTCTTTCCTTATTTTTTTACTATTTTACCGATTTTATATAAAAGCTGAGATTATAATAATTATAATTTTTTTATCTATTAGAAATTCATTCCACCTATTTCCAGATGGAATGAGAAGAAGAGGCAGATTACATCCCCGGGATTCTTGGTATCTTGCCCAGCTTGGAGTTCCTGCAGTACCAACCCCAACCTTTTTTCATCCAGTGACCGATAACAGGCAGTGGGATCATCTTTCCACCTTTATCGTCTCTATAAACAAATGCTGCACCATTCCCTGTATCCATGACACATAAGATATTGAGGTGTTCCAGATAGCTCTGTTTTGAGTCAATTCTCTGACTATGTTGGAAAATATTATACGCCACATTTTTAGCCATGACTTCAGCCACATGTCCCTGTTTTGCTTTCCAGTCTGGTCCCATAAGAGCCGCACTGTCCCCAATAGCATAAATCCCTTCAAAACCTTCTACTTCATTATATTCATTCGTCACAACAAATCCTGCCTCACTCAAAGGTAACCCAGACTCAGCAACGATACTATGTCCCGTACCAGCCGAGATAAACATCGTAAGGTCAGACTCAATCTTTGTTCCATCTTCAAAGTTAATACCGTCTGCTTCAAAAGAAGTAATTTTAGACCCAACTTTTTTATTGATATTGGTCATCTTGAACATTTTGTCCATCATTACAAGTGCTTTGTCACCCATCTTTTGTCCTGGCTTTTCCATGGGAGCGAAGAAAGTGAGTTCAAAGTTTTCACGTAACCCTTTTCTTTTTAAGAAGGTATCCACATTAAAAAGC
The DNA here is from genome assembly GCA_004377245.1 of Sulfurovum sp. Lineage (GTDB taxonomy): Bacteria > Campylobacterota > Campylobacteria > Campylobacterales > Sulfurovaceae > Sulfurovum. The sequence continues at coordinate 985 of SOIK01000258.1, forward strand.
ACTTCAAATGCAGGACCACCACGTACAGCAGAGGCATCTTTAGGATTTCCACCAAAGCCCATGGCGATCTTTCCGGAATCTTTAAGCACTAATGCATCTAAGCGTTTATAAAGTTCTGTTGCCTCTTCTGGCTTTCCGCAGATAGAAAGGGTATGCTCCATCCCTTTATGTTGCATTTTATCTTGTCCAAGTGCCACAACAAGATAGTCATACTCATCTAAAATGCGACCACTCTCTAAGGTAACCTTTTTGGCTTTAGGCTCTATCTTTGTCACAGGATCAACAATGAGTTGAAATCCATGTGCAAATGCTAACTTATCAAGAGGGACACTTACATCTTCTTTTGTTGCCTCACCGGTAGGGATCCAGATAGATGTAGGATAGATATAAAAATAATCCCTGTCACTCACAAGTGTGACATCAAGCTCTTGTTTTCTAAGATAGATCGCCGCTTCAACACCGGCAAATCCACCACCAAGTACTAAAACTTTTTTACGACTCAGCATTTAGTGCCTCGCTTGCATTGAATTTTAATTCTTATCATGCTATTCCTTCGTATAAATTAATGTTTATAAATACCCGTAGTATGAGAGACACCAAGGTCATCAGATACGCTTGAGTTTACTTTAATGATCCCATATACAGCACCCACAAGGAGTCCAGAAAGAATCACTATCCAAATAGTCATTCTTTTTTCTTTGCTCTCCTTGCCACTATAGTCTTCTATCGTTTCTAATGTTGGCTCTACATTTTTCATTTCCATACCTTTTCCTTACTTTTTAAGTAAATCTGCGCGAGGATAAACAAACACGGTATGTCTAGTCACCACAATCTTCTCTTTATCATCTACCGCATACGCTCTGATAGTCACAGGAATCGGCACATCTTTTCTAACATCATTTGCTAACT
>SOIK01000102.1 GCA_004377245.1 Sulfurovum sp.
TGGTATAGTAATGATAACCTAATCAAGAAAAATTCCCTCATAAAATCTCGTGATATGGTAGTATGGTACTCTCATGGTAATGAGATCATAGAAAATTATGGAGAGCATTGTAGATACTCTCTGCATTTCATGTATGCGGGTAAGAACTTCGTGAGAAATAATCACTATAAGTTTAACTCTGTAGGTATCTTTTTTATGTACTCTAAAGATACTGTTGCTACAGGCAATGTAGTTAAAAGTTCTTTGGGGGCTACAGGTATGGGTATCGGTTTGAAAGATGTTTCAAACTTTACGCTTAAAAACAATACGGTACTCTATAATGCACAAGGTTTTTACATAGACAGATCTCCATTTGAGCCTGATACGCATAACTGGATCATAGGAAATAAAATTCTTTATAATTCAGAAGCACTGCATTTTCACTCTCTTTCTGAGAATAATATCATTAAAGATAATATCATCATGGGAAATATCGAAGATATAGTCAATGACAGTAGAGGAAGTAAAACCAATGAAAATGAGATCGTAGGAAATTATTGGGATAATTATGAAGGGTTTGATAAAAATGGTGATAACATAGGGGATACTCCACATAAAGTCTATCAGTATGCTGATCAGCTTTGGGTCTATAACCCTGATGTGAAGTTTTTTTACGGGTCACCTGTGATCTCACTTCTAAATTTTTTAGCAAAATTGGCTCCATTCTCTAAGCCACTCTTTTTGCTAGAAGATCAGAAACCAAAAGTAAAGATAGAAGGATAGAAATGGCAAAGGTAAAAACAGACAGAAGAGAGTTTGTCAAGTATTCAACATTAGGAATATTAGGTGCTGTTTTAGCTGGAAGTATTGTATTTTCTCCGCAAGCTATTAAGGCAGAAAATAGACTCAGACCTCCGGGTGCAGTAGAAGAAGATAGATTTTTGGCACTCTGCATTAAGTGTGGGCAGTGTCTTCAAGTCTGTCCTTACCACTCCATCAAACTGGCAGATATAGGTATGGGGCATGGTGTAGGTTCACCATACATTGATGCAACTGAGCGTGGGTGTTATGCCTGTTCTGCTGTGCCTTGTGTGTTGGCCTGTCCTTCCGGAGCACTTGATCATGCCTGTGAAAAACCTGAAGATATCCATATGGGTATGGCTGTGTTGGAGTTTCCAGATAGATGTTTAGCTATGACCAATACACCTGTCCCAAAAGGATACAATAGATTTATGCATGCTTTTACAGATGCTCAGAGAAATGTAACCAATTTGGAGAGAGAACTTTTAGAAAAACTTGAGGGTTATGAGGGAAAACAGTGTACACTCTGTGCAGATGTCTGTCCTATCCCTAATCCTCTTTCTGCCATTGCGATGGTGCCGGATAAAAAGGGCGGGAAGAGACCAGAGATCTATGATGGGTGTATAGGGTGTGGTGCCTGCGAAGAGGTTTGTCCAACCCATACAGCATCCATTGTAGTAAAACCAAGAGTAACATATGATGAACAGTATACAAATAAAAGTTAGGAGTATAAGATGAGAAAGATTTCAACCATATCAACTTTGGTTTCTAGCATAGTATTAGTCTCTTTGTTAACAGCCTGTGGTGAGGATAAACCTAAAGAGCAAGTGGTTACTAAAGAGCAGAGTATAGCTACGGCAACTAAGGTTGCATCAACGGATGCAATACCGCAGATCGAAGTAGTAGCAAATGAAAACATAAAAGAGATAAAAGTTAAAGAAAAAACAACAGATAAGGCACAAAGTAAATCTTACTACTACGATTACAATATCAAGAGTGAGTATGATGAGCATGCCAGACCTGCCAATGTAGATGCTGCAGTGCGTGCAAAACCAAGAACAGCCATTGATGCCAATATGAATATTAGAAGTCCGTATGAAGAAGTTCAGAT
>SOIK01000190.1 GCA_004377245.1 Sulfurovum sp.
GTGTAGAGTTTGATTACTGTTGTCATCCTAAAGTAGGTGATCAAATCGTTGCATTCTATGAGGACAGTAAAGCTATCATACACCACAAATTATGTAAGAAGGCATACTCTAAGATTTTGGCCGAAGAACCGATGATCCATGTCAGTTGGAGTTCTTCAAAACTTTCACGTTATAGGCTCATCATAAGCCTGCAGAACCAGAAAGGGATACTTGCAGACTTGTTGGCAAAACTCTCGGAGTTGGATTTGAATGTCATTAGTATAGAATTAGGTATTCAAAGCTCAGAGAGTGCAGAGTATTGCCAGATAGAAGTAGAGAGCAGTGAATCTAAAAAGAGTCTGCTTTCAGAAAAAATTTCACAAAAGTTTAAACTCATAGAGATGATCAGTTTAGACGATGCATATAACAAATAGTAAGGGATAACAATGGTAAGCAAAGCGTTAGAAGAGATAAGTAGAGGCACAGCCGAAGTCATAGATATGGAGCGTATAGAAAAGCTTGTCTCCAAATATTATGAAGAGGGTACAACCTATACGGTAAAAGCAGGTTTTGACCCTACAGGTGCGGATCTGCACTTAGGACACACTGTATTACTTCAAAAGCTTAAAGTATTTCAAAATCATGGGGGAAGAGTACAGCTTCTCATTGGTGACTTTACTGCAACCATCGGTGATCCTACGGGTAAGAGTGAAACAAGAAAAGTACTTGACAAAGAGACTATTTTGGCAAATGCAAAAACCTATCAAGAGCAAGTTTTCAACATCTTGGATGAGAGTAAGACAGAAGTAGTGTTTAACTCAACATGGTTAAATGAACTTGGTGCAAGTGGTCTAGTAGAACTTACAACACTCTTTAGTGTGGCCAGAATGTTAGAGCGTGATGATTTTGAAAAACGTTATAAAGGGGAACAGAGTATTTCGATTTCAGAATTCCTCTATCCTCTTCTTCAAGGGTATGACTCTGTTGAACTTAAAAGTGATATTGAGATCGGGGGAACAGATCAGAAGTTCAACTTGCTTATGGGAAGACACCTTCAACGTGCCTATGAAGTAGGTAAAGAGCAGGCAGTACTTATGATGCCTATCTTAGAGGGACTTGATGGGGTTCACAAGATGAGTAAATCTTTGAACAACTATATCGGTATCACTGAAGAGCCTAAAGATATCTATGCAAAAACACTCTCTGTCTCAGATGAGTTGATGTGGCGTTACTATGAGCTCTTGAGTGAAAAATCACTTGAAGAGATCGCTACGATGAAAGAGGATGTGCAAAAGGGTACACTTCATCCTAAAGTAGCCAAAGAAAACCTAGCCCTTGAACTTGTTACAAGATTCTATAATGAAGAGTTAGCTACACTAGCTAAAGCAGAATTTGATAACGTATTTAAATCAAATCAGCTCCCTTCAGATATGAATGAAGTTGAAGTTGAAGAGGGTATTTGGATATGTAAAGCTTTAGTTGATGCAGGCATAGAGCCTTCAACATCTCAAGCAAGAAGAGATATCAAACAAGGTGCAATAAGAGTTGATCAAGAGAAGATCAGTGATGAAAAACTGAACCTTGATTCTGGAGAGTACATCCTACAAGTAGGAAAAAGAAAATTTGCAAAAGTGAAGGTAAGGTAATGGCATTTAAATCTTTTAAAATTGGAAAATACACCATTGAAAAACCGATTATTCAAGGTGGTATGGGTGTTGGTGTCTCGTGGGATCAGCTCGCAGGCAGTGTCAGCAAAGAAGGTGCACTAGGTGTCATCAGCTCCGTAGGAACGGGCATCTACCACAATCGTGAATATGCTGATAAACTCCTCAAAGATATGCGACCTTCTGAAGCGGATAACTTCTACTCAGCCAAAGCCCTGCATGCTATTTTTGAGAATGCTCGAAAAATTTGTGGGGATAAGCCCCTCGCCTGTAATGTCCTCTACGTCTCAAGCGACTATAACCGCATCGTCAAAGATGCGTGCGAAGCAGGAGCGGATATGATTATCACAGGTGCCGGTTTGCCGCTCACCATGCCAGAGGCAACCAAGGATTATCCTGATGTCGCACTCATCCCTATCGTCTCGACGGCAAAAGCCCTACGCATCCTCTGTCGTCGTTGGAAAAAAACACATAACCGATTGCCTGATGCTGTCATCGTCGAAGGCCCACTGAGTGGTGGTCATCAAGGCTTTAAATATGATGAGTGTTTCCTCCCTGAAAATCAACTCGAAGTGATTTTGCCTCCCGTCATCGAAGAGGCAAAAAACTGGGGATCTATGCCTGTCATCGCGGCAGGGGGTATCTGGGACCATGACGATATTGCCAAGATGATTGAGCTAGGTGCCGTAGGCGTACAGATGGGAACGCGTTTTATTGGTACAGTGGAGTGTGATGCCCATGATAATTTCAAACAAGTCATTCTTGATGCCAAAGAGGAGGATATTAAACTCCTCAAATCACCTGTCGGTTATCCTGCACGAGGGGTTAGAACCAATCTGCAAACCATGATCGAAGAGCATACTGCACCCAAAATCGTTTGTATCTCCAACTGTGTCACTCCCTGTAATCGTGGAGAAGAGGCAAAGGTAGTGGGATACTGTATTGCGGATCGACTCAGTGATGCTTTTGATGGAAAGAAGGAGTCAGGACTTTTCTTTACCGGATCCAATGGCTATCGTCTTAATGAGATCATCACTGTTAAAGAGTTGATAGATAAATTGATGAATGGTGAAGATACATAGAGTGAAACTTCTAAAGATATTTCTTCTATTTATCTTTACTTCTACATTACTATTTTCAGGTGTGAACACTCTGAAGAAAGTAGAAATAGTAAAAGGAGAGTTACGCCTACACTATAGTAACTCTTTTAATAAAAAACAGATAAAGCATTTTGTATTAAGCAACCCTTGTAGAAAAGTTTTTGATTTAAAAAACACACGTTTATTAAACAAAAACATACTTAAAAGAGTTAAAAGTAAAACTGCAAGGTCAGTAAAGATCGCACAATATAAGCCAAATGTTGTAAGAGTAGTCATCACAAGTGCTAAACCCTATAGTTGTACCCCTTATAAACCTATACTTTCAAGAACAGCCTATCATATCCCTCTACCAAAACAAGGAAATATTTTACCTGCAAAGCGTTATACAAAGTCTAAAGTTAAGCCTAAAAGAAAAACGTTAAATCCAAAAGTAAAACGGATGGCAACATCTTCTTCACGTTCACATAAGAATGAGCTTATTGTTATTGATGCTGGACATGGCGGTCATGATTCCGGTGCTGTTGTTGGAGGTAAAAAAGAGAAAGATCTTGTGTTGATGATAGCAAAGAGACTTGAAAAACAGCTCAAAAAGCGTGGTTACCCTGTCTATATGACACGAAAACGTGACCGTTTCTTAAAACTTCCACAGCGTACAAAAATTGCAGATAAGAAAAATGCAGTAGTCTTTATCTCTATTCATGCTAACTCGGTTGCTAAAAGAAAGCGTAACAAAGTACATGGTGTAGAGACCTTTTTCCTACAGAAGACTAGAGATGCCAGATCACAACGTATTGCAGCCAGAGAAAACAAATCAGTACTCAAAGGTACGAGCAAACTTAGTAAAAGCGTGATACTCGATTCAGTACTCTCTGGTCCAAAGATCGTACAGTCAAACAAATTGGCAATTGATGTACATAGAAGGATTATGACAAATCTACGTAGTCGCTATAGAGGTGTAAAAGATGGTGGTGTAAGACATGCACCGTTTTGGGTACTTGTTGGAGCGAGTAGACCTTCTATCTTAGTAGAGGTAGGCTATATCTCTAACCCTAAAGAGAGAAAAAGACTTTTTATGCCACGTTATCAAGAGCTTATCGCTAAAGGTATAGCAGAGGGTGTTGACAGGTATTTGGACAATAGAAAAAAAGAGATAGATTTTTAACACTAGGATAAAAAATGACAAGAATTAAAATTCAGTACAGGGAGGCACTAAATGCTGAGTCTTAAGAAGATAGTATTTTACTTAGTAGCATTACTTTTACTTGTGGGTTGTGGTGGTCCTGGTATTGATAGGGCTGATAGTCTTGTAGTGATAGATGCAGGGCATGGTGGTGAAGACTGTGGTGCTTTATGTGGAGGACGACAAGAGAAAGATCTTGTTTTGCAAATTACTAAAAAGCTTCAAAAAGAGTTTAAAAGAAAAGGGTATAGGGTCTATCTTACCAGAAGTAATGATAGGTTTTTAAAATTGGGAGAGCGTACTAGAATTGCAGATAAAAAAGATGCAAAGGTGTTTATCTCTATTCATGCCAATGCTATTGCCAATCGTGAACGTTTTGATATAGTAGAGGGTGTGGAGACTTACTTTTTACAAAAGACTAGAGATGCTAAGTCTCAACGTATCGCAGCCAGAGAAAACCAAGCAGTACTTCAAGGAACGGATGAACTTAGTAAAAATGTCATTATTGATGCTGTACTCAATGGCCCTAAAATTATTCAATCCCATAAACTTGCTATTGATGTGCAAGGAAATATCATGAAGCATCTTCGTAATGACTATAAAGATGCAAAGAATGGTGGTGTAAGACCCGCACCATTTTATGTACTTGTAGGAGCGAGTAGACCTTCTATACTTGTTGAAGTTGGGTATATTACTAACTCAAAAGAGCGTGAAAGACTGTTTACTTCAAAGTATCAAAAGCATATTGCTAAGGGTATTGTTGAAGGGGTTGGTAGGTATATTGATAATAGGAAGAGAGAGGTAGGGTTTTAAGAAGGATCATGCCTTCGTGGCTTCACTGCGTTCCGCACCCCAAGGGCATTTCCTCCCGTTGGTCAGGGCACCACTTCGGTTCCGAAACTACAAACTACAAACTATTGTCGTTTGCTTTACGCTTCTCATTTATAGTTTTTAATTGCTTTCTCTAAGATTTCAGTTGCTGCTTTTTTGTCTTTAAATCCTGCTACTTTTACCCATTTGTTAGGCTCAAGCATTTTGTATGTTTCAAAGAAGTTTTTGATACGGTTGAGTGTGTGCTCTGGTACGTCACCAAGGTCATTGATATTTGCATATGTTGGGTCTATCTTTGTTGTTGGCACTGCAATGAGTTTTTCATCTCCACCACTTTCGTCTTCTGTCATAAGTACACCTACAAGTCTACATTTGATGTATGAACCTGCTTGAAGTGGGTAGTCACAAAGTACGAGGATATCTGCCGGATTACCATCATCTGACAATGTATTTGCTACAAAACCATAGTTTGCAGGGTAGTGCATAGAAGAGTAAAGTACTCTATCTACTTCAACTGCACCTGAGTCTTTATCGATTTCGTATTTGATATTTGAATTAAGTGGCACTTCAATGATAGCTTTTACAGCATCAGGGTTTTCGCCATGTCCGATTTTAGTAATATCCATATGGGTATCTCCAAAAATAATTTTGCAAATGGTAGCATAAAGTTTATAAATAGCTCATCAAAACATGCTACATTTTTTTCAAATTATAAATAAAGGAGTGTCCAGATAAGAGAGACAAGAAGAAGGTATTGGTGGAAAAATGGGGGTTGGCAGATGATGATTCTGATATATTGATATTTGACAAAAAAGGGAAGTTGATCTATAAGAAGTTTGGTAAGCTTTCGGCTAAAGAGATCACATCTGTATTGGCTTTAATTCAAAAAACCTATAAATAATTTTTTCTGAACCATACATAATAGAGTGCTGTCAAAATAAATCCATACCCTAAAACGATGGTAATATTCTGGAGTGACATTCCCCATTTGGCAGTATATCCTATGAAGAGTGCTGTGATGACGTTGGAGAGCATAAAAAACATATCATTATAGGAGATAACTCTTCCCATGTACTTTTGCTCTGTCTCTTCTTGGATGAGTAGGTAGGTGTATGACCAGAGTGTGGTGGTGAAGAAGCCTGCTACAAAGAGTGCAATAAGAGAGATATAAAAATCAAACTGCAGGTAGCTCCAAAGTATGATACCTAGACCTTGTAGGAAAAAGAAATAGTGCAAGGTATTTTTGTTTACCAGCTTAGAGATAAAAAATGGACCTATCATTAGAGCAAGGGCTCTTGTAGCATTTATCCATCCTATGGCAAGTGGTACTGCGATGACTTCTTTGTACTTGAAGTCTGCAAGCAGGGTGACCAGTGCATCAAAACTTGTGAAGCCAAGTGCAGCGTGAAGCAAGATAAGGTGGAGTATCTTTTTTTGTGAGATGAGATAGTTAAATCCATCTTTGAACATTTGCCAGTTAGAGTCTGTATGTACTGTTTTTTCAAGTGATAGTTTGAGCCCGAGTAACAGTAAAACAGCGATGATATAAAGAACAGCATCGATGATGAATGCTGTATCGTAACCCAAATAGTATGTGGCTATCCCACCCACTGCCATACCTGAAGCATAACATAAAGACCAGATAATGGAGTGTATTTCATTGGTGTTTTTGAGCATCTCTCCTTGTAGAATTTTTGGAAAGAGTGTCATCTCGGCTGAGAAGAGCATCGAGGCAGCAGAGGAACGGATGAAAATAAGTATCATCAGTACCCATACATACTCTAACGAGTTGATGAAGACAAAGCTTAAAGTCATAAATATTTCAACTACCAGAAGGGTCATCATGAGTTTTTTAAAGTCGATACGGTCTATGATGATACCGATAACAGGAGCTAAGACTACAGCAGGTAACATTGCCATAGCAGCAGTGAAGGCGATGGTAATGGCATCTGCACCATAAGCAACGATCATAGAGAAGATGGCAACTTGTGAAAACCATGTCCCAAAGTAAGAGATGAGTTGTATAAGTGAAAGTCTAGCGACTACAGGATGTTTAAGGGTCTCCATGTAGTTCATTTGACGGTATATCCTTGTGCATTTAATTCCGTCGTCATTCTCAGCCTGCACCCCAAGGGCATTTCCGTTGGGAACTGGAATCTACAAGTTTTTGCATCTATCTCGACATGCAACTTATTACAGTATATTTGGCTTGTGGATCCCCGTGTCAAGCACGAGGACGACGTATGTGTGAAAGTTAAATTAATTACTCTCATCTTGAAGTCCATAGACTATCTTTTTAGCTTCAAGTGCGTCTATATACATTTGGAAGGCTTCTTGTGCCAGTTTTTTATCATGTGAGGCTACTGAGATGGAAACTCTCCAGCCATCCGAGTAAAGCTTAGGAAGTGAAGAGAACTCGACCTCTTTTGGCATCTTTTCCATTACCTCTATGAGTTCATTCTCTTTACAAAGTGCAGTGAGTGTATGCCGATAGTAGTCTTTTTTTTCCGGTAAGAGTTTTTCGAGTATATCCTCTATCATAGGATGACTCATCTCAGGAAAGCCTGGCATAAAGAAGTAACGTTCATCTAAAGAAAAGGCAGGCATTTTATTGACAGGATTATCGAGAAGCTTTGCCCCTTTGGGAAGCTCTGCCATACGGATAGGGTGAGGGTAGGCATCACTGCCAAGTCTCTCTTCTATGATTTTTTTAGCTTCTTGATGTATGGGAAGGTATCCATCTTTAAGTGCGATGGCCGCACACTTTCTAGTGTGGTCATCAGGGGTAGAACCTATACCTCCAAAAGAGAATAATACTGGGTTAGCTTGCGAGGCTATGAACTTGATAGTTTGTACGATGAGGGCAGGGTCATCTTCAATGGTAAAAGAGGCAGTAAGCTTATGGCCTCTTTTTTCTAAAGCGTGAGTCACAAAGTCGAAGTGTTTGTCTGTTCTTCGACGATTGAGGATTTCAGTTCCTATAATAAGGACAAAAAATTTTGGTTCAGGCATGATAGATTCCTTTTTTAAAAGGTAAGTATCCGTCATCCTCGTACTTGATACGGGGATCCACAAGTGGCATATAACCCAAGCTGTAGATCCTCAGTGCCCAACGGAAATACCCTTGGGGTGCAAGCTGAGGATGACGAAAAGTAGATAATTATTCTTCGATGTAGTTCTTAAGTTTTCTTCCTACTTTAGGGTGCTTAAGCTTCTTAATGGCAGAAGACTCTATCTGTCTCACTCTCTCACGGGTTACGCTTAACTCTTTACCTATCTCTTCAAGTGTTCTGTCACTTTCATCATCAAGAAGACCAAAACGCATACGAATGACAGCTCTTTCTCTCTCATTGAGTTGGTCAAGTACTTCATCTATCTGGTTATTCAAGTCATCTTTTAGTACAACATCTGTTGGGCTGATCGTTGTTTTGTCTTCAATGAAGTCACCAAATCTACCATCATCTTCATCACCAACCGGTGTCTCAAGACTTACTGGTTCTTTTGTGATCTTAATGACATTTTTGACTTTATCTACAGAGAGACCTACTTCTTCAGCGATAGTATCAAGATCTGGTTCTTTTCCTGTCTCTTGGAGGTACTTTCTGATGATCTTGTTGATACGGTTGATCGTCTCTATCATGTGAATAGGGATACGAATTGTTCTTGCCTGGTCTGCAATGGCACGGCTGATAGCTTGACGTATCCACCATGTTGCATAGGTAGAGAACTTGTATCCTTTTTCATACTCAAACTTATCAACGGCTTTCATAAGACCGATGTTACCCTCTTGGATAAGGTCAAGGAATGGTAACCCTCTGTTGGTATAACGTTTAGCGATAGAGACAACCAATCTAAGGTTTGACTTAGCCATACGTGTTTTAGCTACTTCACTTTTGGCTTTACCCTGACGAATTTGTCCTAAGATCTCTTGAAGCTTCTCTTCAGAAAGATCAAAACCACCTTTACTTGCTTCTCTCGTCTCAAAAAGTTTTTTGATCTCAACATAAGTACTTACCATTGTAGTCTCTGGTACAACATCAATGATATCATCTTTATCCATATTAATGATATTATCAAGTAGTTTTTGGTGATTTGCTTTGAGCGTATCATTGAAAAGTGGAAGTTTATACTCTAGACGTTTAAGCTCTTTGTCAAAACTGTCATCACTTCTAAGTGCCGTTTCCATCGCTTTTACTAGTTCATTGATGAGTTTAGATGTAGGTCCAAGGTTAAGAAGAGCAGCTTTTAGTTGTTCTTTTTTAAATGCGATCTTAAGACGCTCATGGATGATCTTAACAGGATCTTCTTCTGTTTCCATAAATGTATCGAGATCATCACGAGATTTCATCCACTCTTTTTTGGCTTTTTCCAGTTGCTTAAAGCTGTCTATAACTTGTTTTACTCTTTTGTCATCTTTAGGTGCACCTGCTTCTTTTTCTGTCTCATCAGACTCTTCTTTGTCTGCATCGGCTTTTTCATCTTCAAAGCTTTTAAAGAGTTCTTTTACACGTCTTTCACGATTTAAAAGAGGCTCTTTATAGTTAAGAATATATCCTATAAGGTATGGGACAGAACAGATGGCATCGATGATGATGTCTTCACCCTCTTCGATACGCATACTAAGGTCAACTTCTTCCTCTTTGGTAAGTAGAGGGATCTTACCCATTTCACGCAGGTACATTCTTACTGGACTATCTGAACGACTCCACTCAAGAAGCTCTTTCTCTTTATGGAGGTCAAACTCATCTTCTACGCCACCCACAGCAAGTTTTTTTCTTGCATCTTCTCTTTTTTTTGCTTCTTTGGCTGTAAGATATTTCGCATACTCAGAAGCAGAGACAATCTCTACTTTAGCATCGGATGAGAGTTTATGAATCTTCTTTGCTTGTGCAGCAGTAGGTTGTTTACCAAACTCTTTAGCAATATTTTCAAATGTGACTACATCACCTTTTTTCTTAGACTTAAATAACGCTTCTATATTCTTCATGCTGTCTTTTGCTGCCATGCAACCATCCTTATTTAAACGCGTATAGAGCAAAGCCCTATTTACACTACGCTAACGCTGAGTTTGCTTCAGCAGCAAGCTCACGCGACTAGTCGCTTTTGTTTGTTTTTTAATTGTGATAAAATGAGGTGAAAGTCCTCAGTAATAATTAAGGTGGATTATACCGAAATATTATTAAATATTGCTGTGAAACTTGGTAAATTTCATTTTTTTAGCTATAATCGCGAAAATTTAAGAGGATTTATTTCTCATTACTAAGGAATTAACTTTGCAAGGTAAAGTTTGGAAATTTGGTGATAATATTGATACAGATTTGATCATCGCAGCAAGATATCTTAATACAAGTGAGCCAAGTGAATTGGCAAAATATGTGATGGAAGATGCAGACCCTGAGTTTGTTTCTAAGATGAGTGAGGGTGATATCATCGTTGCAGGTGAAAACTTTGGTTGTGGTTCAAGTCGTGAACATGCACCTATTGCACTTAAAGCAGCAGGTGTGAGTGCGATCATTGCTCCTACATTTGCGCGTATTTTTTATAGAAATGCATTTAATATGGGACTCCCTATCTTTGAACTTAAAGAATCTGCAGAGATCAATGAAGGTGATGTGGTGAGAGTTGATATGGATGCGGGAGAAGTGATCAATGTTTCTCAAGCTAAGACATATAAATTTGCACCTATCCCAGAGTTTATGCAAGAACTTGTAAATGCAGGTGGACTTATTGAGTTTGCTAAAAAAGAGATTAAAAATCAAGCAAAGGCTTAAGAGATGAAGAGTTATAAAATTGGTGTGATTAGAGGTGATGGAATCGGTCCTGAAATCATTGATGAAGCCATTAAAGTTCTTGATGCAGTCTCTGTGACACAAGGGTTTAACCTTAAGTATGAAGAGATGCTACTTGGTGGAGCAGCTATAGATGAAACAGGTGTGCCGTTACCAGAAGAGACTATTAAAGGTGTAAAGAAGTGTGATGCAATTCTTTTTGGTGCTATTGGTGGACCAAAATGGGATACACTTGAAAGACATTTACGTCCAGAAACAGGACTTTTAGGTCTTCGTAAAGAGATGGGAACATTTGCAAACCTTAGACCAGCAATGGTTTATGATGAGTTGGTCAATGCATCAAGCCTGAAGCCTGAAGTCATTAAAGGTGTAGATATCATGGTAGTGCGTGAGCTTACAGGTGGTATCTATTTTGGTCAGCCAAGAGAGCTTCACGAAGATAAAGCATTCAATACGATGATCTATACAAGAGAAGAGGTAAAACGTATCGCTATTGTAGCATTTGATATCGCTATGAAACGTGACAAACGTATCTGTTCTGTAGATAAAGCAAATGTACTTGAAGTAAGCCAGTTTTGGAGAGAGATCGTAGAAGAGGTGGCTCTTGATTATCCTGAGGTTGAACTTTCTCATATGTATGTAGATAATGCTGCGATGCAACTTATCCGTGATCCTAAACAATTTGATGTGATCTTGACAGGAAATATCTTTGGTGATATTCTTTCAGATGCAGCAAGTATGCTTAGCGGTTCTATCGGGCTTCTTCCAAGTGCGAGTATAGGTAAAGGTGTAGGGTTGTTCGAGCCTATCCATGGTTCAGCACCAGATATCGCAGGTCAGGGTATCGCTAATCCACTTGCGACTATATCAAGTGCTAGTATGATGCTTCGCTATGCTTTAGGTGAAAATGAAGCAGCAGATAAGATAGATGAAGCTATCAAAAAAGCATTGAGTGAAGGTTATCGTACGGGCGACCTTGGTGATTATGATGCTAAAGAGATCTGTACATGTACTGAGATAGGTGATATAATAGCTGACTATAGTAGTAAATAGGACGAACTGCTCTCTCGTTCCCATGCTCTGCGTGGGAATGCATATATCAGTTTATGTCACTAATACATCTAAGTCCATCATTTTATGATGAAAGTAAAAGTTTTATTATCACCTAGCGGTGGATTGTATTTATTTTTACGTTTGAGTTGAAGTATGCATTCCCACACAGAGCATGGGAACGAGAAAAAAAGGTCATGACATGGAAAAAAGAGCAAGAGTACTTATCGATTGTGAAGATGCTAAAGGTTTGGTATATAAAATCTCGAAAGTCTTTTATGATAGAAATCTAAACATCGATAACAACCGTGAATTTGTAGATAAAGAGCATGGAAGATTTTTTATGCGTACGGTTGTTACGGGTATCTTTAATGCAAAAGAGTTGCAAGATGAGTTAAAGTCTGTAGTCCCTGAAGATGCACATATTAGAGTGATCGAACCTAAGGACAAAAAAATTATTCTCATGGCAACCAAAGAATCTCATGCGCTTGGTGATATTCTTATACGACACGCAGATGGTGAACTTGATGCAGAAATAGAGTGCGTCATTGCAAATCATGATACGCTTGAGAGTTTTGTACGTAGATTTGATATCCCTTTCTTTCATATTCCTACAGATGGACTCACCAGAGAAGAGCATGAGTTACATGTGATGAGGCTTATAGATGAATTTGAATTTGATTATATGGTACTTGCGAAATATATGCGTATCTTAACACCTACATTTGTAGAAGCGTATGACAAAAAGATCATCAATATTCATCACTCTTTCCTCCCTGCATTTATAGGTGCAAATCCTTATAAACAAGCGTATGAGCGTGGTGTCAAGATCATCGGGGCAACAGCACACTTTGTTACCAATGACCTGGATGAAGGACCGATCATCGCACAAGATATTATCCCTGTCAATCACCGCTTGGAGTGGAGAGATATGCAGCGTGCAGGTCGTGATGTAGAGAAGATAGTCCTTTCTCGTGCCTTGGCTTTGGTACTCCATGACAGGGTTTTTGTCAATGGTAACAAAACGGTGATCTTTTAATGCTACTATTTAAAGGACGCAAAATGAGCAAAGCCCATCTTTGCTACGCTAACCCTGTGTTTTCCTCAGCGGAAAGCTCACGCAACTAGTTGCGTTGTAAAGGTAAAAATTTATGTTCAATATAGTCTTGGTAGAACCTCAGATTCCACCTAATACAGGTACCATAGGACGACTCTGTGTCAATCTTGGTGCCACTTTACACCTTGTGAAACCATTAGGGTTTGATATAGATAATAAAGCAGTCAAACGTGCTGGACTTGATTATTGGGATAAACTTGACTTGGTAGTATGGGAGAGTTTTGCAGATTTTTTGGAAGCACACCCTATAGATGAGCATAGCTATATGGCAACTACAAAAACAGACAATCTTTACTTCAATGCACCCTTTAAAAAAGGAGACTACATCCTTTTTGGTTCAGAGACCAAAGGGATAGATGAAAAAGTACTTTTGGCTCATCCTGAACAGTGCATTACTATCCCTATGGGTGGAGCAGGCAGGAGTCTTAACCTGGGTGTGAGTGTGGGTGTTGTTATCTATGATGCTCTGCGTCAGAACTATGAAGGTTTTGAGAAGATCACTATACAAAATACGCTAAAGGATAACTAGATGCCATTTGGAGATATACTTTATATTATTGCAATGTTCCTCTTTGCTTTTATGACTTTTATCATCGTCAGAAACTATTTTAGATTGAAGTTTGATGATGAGGGAAGACGTAAGGATATGTTAGATGAGTATGAGGAAAAAGATTCAAATAACCCAAATTCTGACATAGAAAAAATGAACTAGCAACAACCATTGTATTCATGGGCTTCTTGAAGAATCATCGCCGAACCTATGGGTGCGACTGCCCTGACCGAAGAGAGGAAATGCCCTTAGGGTACAAATTTTTCAAAAAACCCCTAAACACAAGCGTTGCTACTATTTCAAAATTTTCTATGTCAGGATTTGGGTTTAAAGACTAACCCCCCATTTACCAACTTTTGGATAAAATCACGTATTGAACTCTCTGAATAACCCTAGGCATTCAGAGAGTTCTATTAATTATTCTCTCATAGGAATCCAAAAGATGACACAAGCGCTACTTATCGAAATCGGTGTAGAAGAACTTCCTGCTATACCTCTACTTAAAATTGTATCTAATATTGAAAAATCTTGGAAAAATATACTTGAAGAATACAAACTCTCTTGTGACTTTGAATTTATCTATACCCCTAGAAGACTTGTGCTCAAACATACTGCAATGGCAAGTAAACAAGCAGACAGTACTGTTGAACTTATGGGACCTCCTTTGCAAGCTGCTATTAAAGACGGTGAGCCTACGAAAGCTGCGGAAGGATTTGCCCGTAAGTGTGGTGTGAGCTTTGAAGAGCTTGGGCGTGCAGATAACAATGGTAGAGAAGTACTTTACTTTAAAAAAGAGGAGAAGGGTGCAGATACAGCTTCACTTCTTCAAGAGATGCTAGAGAAGTGGATAGCCTCTATGGCATTTGGAAAGATGATGCGTTGGGGAGCCAGAGCAGATGAGTTCATTCGTCCTATCAGATGGCTTCAAGTGAGACTGGGTGATACCTCTGTACCAGTAGAGCTTTTTGGTGTGCAATCAGATACGAAAACATTTGTACATCGTATGATGAATTATGATGCTGTAGAAGTAGCGAATATTGATGCCTATGAAGGTATTTTGGCTGAGGGTGCTGTCATGCTTCATCCTAAAGACAGAGAGTCAAAGATCTTGGCTGAGTTTGACGCACTGGAGTCAGCACACGGCATCATCATTGAAAGAGACAGTGCTTTGCTTGCAGAGGTTGTTGCTATCACTGAAAACCCTAAAGTACTTGTAGGAACTTTTGATGAGCTTTTCTTGGAACTTCCACCTGAAGTGATCATTACCTCCATGAAAGAGCATCAGCGTTATTTCCCTGTATTTGAAAATGGGAAGATAGCTAACAAGTTTGTCGTGGTAAGTAATGCCTATACAGATGATTATTCTAAAGTTATAGCAGGAAATGAGCGTGTACTCAAACCTAGACTTGCTGATGGACTCTTCTTTTACAAAAATGACCTCAAAAATGGTCTCTCTACAGATGGTCTTGAAAAAGTACAGTTCATCGATGGATTAGGTACACTTGCAGATAAGATCACTAGAGAAAAGAACATTGCTATTAGACTACTTGTACTCTACATGGACAAAGTAGAAGCAGCTACAGTACAAAGTTCAGCTGAACTGGAAAAAGCGATGGATAAGTCAGTCAACCTTGCAAAAGCAGATCTTATGTCTGAGATGGTGTATGAGTTTACAGAACTTCAAGGACTTATGGGTTACTACTATGCCAAAGCATTGGGTGAAGAAGAGATTGTCTATAATGCGATAAAAGAACAGTACATGCCAGTAGGTGAAGGTGCAGAACTTCCAACTTCTGTTTTCTCATCTATTGTCGCGATGTCTATTAAGCTTGATACGCTCTTTGGACTCTTCTCTATAGGGAGGATCCCAACAGGTTCTAAAGACCCATTTGCACTCCGTCGTGCGGTAAACGGTATTGTACGTATCGTGACAGAGTATGATTTGAGTTTCAACATAGATGATGTTATCTCTCTGCTCAAAGATGCATATGATGACTTCGATATAAAACTACTTAGCGACTTCATCATAGAGCGTATTAACAAATCACTCGATGCCAACCCGTCGGTCATCGCTGCGGTACTTGCTTCAGGTGAGAGGGATATCAATGAGATAGCTAAAAAAGTAGCAGCACTCAATGAAATTGTTTCAAGCGATGTATTTAAAGAGCAGTTCACTACCTTCAAGCGTGTTGCAAACATCTCTAAAGATGTAGACTTGGATGCTGCTATGAGCATAGACACTGCACTTTTCAAAGAAGATGCAGAGGTTACACTTTATACTGCATATGAAAAAGTAATCAACCAGTCTTTTTCAGACTACAAGAGTCAACTTGAAGCACTCTTTGGACTCAAAAGAGAACTTGATGTGTATTTTGATGATGTAATGGTAAACAGTGAAGATGAAGCGTTAAAAATCAATAGACATCATATGATAGGATCTGTATATAAGACGTTTAAGGATATTGCGGATATTAAAGAGATATCGGTTTAGGGATTATGCCTAAACCCTACGACACTATCATCATCGGAGCAGGTATAGCAGGATGTTGTACGGCTTATACTCTGCAACAAAAAGGACAAAAAGTTCTTCTGCTAGATAGAAGTGGTGTGGCTGCTTCTGGTGGGTCTGGGGCAGCCGGGGCTTTTGTTTCTCCTAAGATAGGGAAGGGCTCACCTCTTCAGACACTTACCAATGAAGCTTTTCATTTTGCTAAAGATTTTTACCTCAAAAACTTTCCAAAATATTTTCATCAGACAGGTGTCATTCGCATACCTAAAGATGTGGAAGATGCCGGGAAGTTTTCTACTTATGAAGCATTTAATGACTCCAAATATAGATGGGTAAACCAAGAAGAGCTTAAAACTTTTGGTATTAAAAATAGTGAAGACAGCTTTATGTTTGAAGAAGCAGGGGTATGTGATGCACCTGAGATGTGTGCAGCTATTTTAGAGCAAGTACCTCATGCACAATGTGATGTTAAATCACTCTCTTTTGAAGATGGGTTATGGAGAGTAGGTGAGTACAGTAGTAAAAACATTGTACTTGCAACAGGGTATCAAAATGACCTTTTCGATATGCGATACATGGGTGTCAAAGGTACTTGGGGATCTCGTGGAGATTATGAGAGTGCATTGGAGTTAGATGTAAGTATGCATAAAAGTATCTCAGTTTCAGCCAATGTCAATGGCATCATCAAAATAGGTGCAACTCACGTGAAGTCCAAAGAGCCTTGCATGGTTTGTGATGGTGAGCCACTTAAGGGATTGTTCGAGACAGCTTCACAGATGGTAGATACGAGTGATTTTGTGCTTAAAGAGACTTTTTGTGGGATGCGTTCAGGCTCTAAGGACTACTTTCCACTTGTAGGTTTGGTGATAGATGTGCCTTTTATGCTTGAAAATTATCCTACTATCACAAGAGGTGCAAAGCCTCCACTTAAACATATAGATAATCTTTTTGTTTGTAATGGTTTAGGTGGACGTGGCTTTGTTTTTGCTCCGTTGATGGCTAAGATATTGGCTGAACATATAGTGGAGGGGAAAGAGGTGGATGCTAGAGTGAATCCTGATAGACTTTTTTTAAAATGGTGTCGAAAAAGTCCTGAACTAAACAATTTGCGATAGTTTTTCTTCATTCCTTTTCTTCTTTGTTTTGCAACAAAGCAGAAAACGAACCCAAAAGAAGAAAGTGCAAGGGACTGTCGTGAGTAATGGATTTATCTTTTGTATTGGTTTTTATAGGGTAAGTTTTTTCCTCTAAGTTTCTAAAATATTTGATAAATGTATAGAAATATGTCAAAAATTGCTCACTGCTCACTGCTCACTGCTCTCCCACTCAGGTTCTTGCGATACATGAGGGAAACCATCTAACAATTCTTGGGGTTGAAACTTTGGTTTGTAGGCAAAAGCTTTACATCCATCAACCCAGTACCCCAGATAAATCCAAGGTAATTCAAGGATCTTGGCTAACTGAATCTGATAAAGTAGCGAGTATGTTCCTAAAGAGAGATTGGCATAGTCAGGATCGTAGTAGAAGTAGATGGAACTGATGCCATCATTTAACACATCTATGAGGTCAACACCTACAAGTTTACCATCTATGATATAGAGTACCTCTTTACCAAAATCTTGTGCACCATCTACAAAATTTTCATGGTACTCTCTTTGTGTGATGTTACGATGTTGCCAGTTGTCTTTTTGGTGTTTAAAGGCATGGTATTTGTTGTAAAGTTCTATATGTGCTGTCGTAAGTGTTGGTTTTTGAACGATGATCTCTGTAGCTTTGTTACGTTTGATGGACTTCTTTTGTGATTTGGTGTATTGATAGTCATTGACATCTATACGCATGCTCTTGCACTCATTGCAGCCATTGCAGATAGGGTGAAAAAAGTATTTACCAAAACGTCTCCAACCTCTTGCTATCACAGCGGTAGCAAAAGTTTTACTAGCTTTATCTACATACTTGTAGTTCATACGTACCCTATTGCCTGGGATGTATGCACAGTCGTAGTCTAGCATCGAAAAATCTGTTGATGGTGGATTAAGTAAATCTAGTTCTTCGTTCATAATTGCGATTATACTGAAATTATTGTAAAATTCATAAAAAAAGGCATTATTTGTTTCTCTATCAGCCTACGAGTGGTTATTGCTATAACAGTGACTCTATTTTTTTGTATGATTTTATCTCTTCTTTTGCGCCTAAAGGTAAATTGCTTGACGTAGGGTGTGGTGTAGGTATTATCTCACTATTGTTAAGTCGTGATTTTAATATTGAGACGAGTATCGTAGACAAACAAGAGAAGATGCTCTCTTATGCTAAACATAACTATGCACTCAATGGGCTGGAAGTAAAAAGTTATTTAGGGGATTTTGCAGAGTTGGCAACGGATGATAGATTTGATTTTATCGTTTCTAATCCTCCTTTTTATGACAGTCGGGTAACACAAAGTGAAGATACACATCTAAATATCGCACGGTATGCACACCATCTGCCTATAGAAGATTTTATAGCAAAAGTGAAGAAGTTACTTAAACCTAGAGGCTGGTTTATCTTTTGTTATGATGCAAAGCAGATAGACTTGCTATTGCATCATTTAACTATAAATGGTATAAATCCTGAAAAGGTGCAGTTTGTGCACTCTAAGTTAGACAGAGAGTCTAAACTAGTGATGATAGCAGCACGAATGAACTCAAAGTCTATGACTCAGATACTGCCACCATTTGTAGTATTTGATGATAAAAGTG
>SOIK01000017.1 GCA_004377245.1 Sulfurovum sp.
ACTTCTGAGTAAGTCTTATCATTAAGTTTCATGTAACATCCGTAACATGCTTGTTTTTTAACAGGCACTACCGCTGTATTGCCAGCCCAGATACGGATTTTTTCGTAAAATGAAAGTACTTTTTGCTCAAGATTTCTGCTAAGTTCTTCTCTTTTTACAAAAAGTTCACCTTTACTTTTTTCTATTTCTGCTTTTTCAGCCGATACTTCTTTATTGATAGCATCAAAATCTACTGTGAGTGTTTTCACTTTTTCGCTTGCTTCATCAAGAAGTGAAGTTTTTGTTTCATTGATACCTTGAAGTCTCTCTATCTCTTCATTTGCAAATGTCATTTTCTCTTTAGCAATATCTTCTTCAAGAGAAAGTGCTTTCATCTCTTTTTCAGTTGTGATATCTTTCAATTTTTTTGCATTTAATGTGAGTTGCTCATTAAGCAGTGTAAGTTGTTCTTCAAAACCTTTTACTTTCTCTTCATTATCAGTGATGGCTGTTGTAAGCTCATCAAGCTCACCTTGTGCTGCATCGATTTTCTTTTGTACTCTTGCTACTTTTTTATCTGCAGCTTCCAGTTGTGGGGTATAGCTATCAATCGCTTGATCATTTTTTGCAAGCTCTATCAGCTCATTTAGATGTTTGTTCAATCTCTGTCCTTTTGGAGTTTAAGGGTATTCTCGTAGCAGTTCTACGAGACTTTTTAACCTATTTTATAGTGTTTCAATATGAAATGGGTTTTTTGAATTTGAAATTATAGCTAAAAGAGGTAAAACTTTCAACTCATCCAAAATTATCTGGGCAAAAAACTTCTCACTTTCATAGTGTCCGATGTCTACCATCATCAAATCTTCACTCATCGCTTTCATCGCATCATGGTACTTAATGTCACCTGTCAAGAAACAATCAGCCTCTACCTCATCCATGAGTGAAGCCCCTGCTCCTGTCGTCAACGCGATAGAAGTGATAGTCTCTTTTTTACCTATTACTTTAAGTGTTGGTAAATTTAATTTTTCTTTGAGAAGCGTAAGAAGTTCTTTATAATGCCATTTGCCTTTTGTAGTACAAACAAAAGCATTTTCTGTTTCCAATGTAAAACCCAAAACTTTTTCAAACACATATCTATTGAGATGTGTTTGGTCGAAGTTTGTATGCAGGGCAATAAGTGACTGTTTTTTAAGTATCATTTTTTCTAGTAAGTTTGCAGGATATTTAGACAGATCAAGCTGCGTAAATTTACCAAAAATAAGTGGATGATGTACAATAAACAGTGTCCCTTCTTTAGCTTCTTCTATCATCTCAACATCAATATCTAAAGCAACCACTATCTGTGAAGCTTCTCTCTGCATATCTCCGAGTATAAGTCCCGAATTATCCCATTTTTCCTGAAGTTCAAATGGACTCACTTTGTCTAAAAAGTCATATATCTCTTGTAGTTTCATATTTTCATATCCCTTCGTCATTCTCGGGCTTGACCCGGGAATCTAAAAATTCAAACGTCTAGAAAATTTCAATTCCATTATCATCCAGACTTGTGGATCCCCGTGTCAAGCACGAGGACGACGAATAACTAACTACCCTTGTACTCTTTTATTGCGCTCTTCTTCCTGCTCTTTATAAAGCTGTGCACAACCGATGGAAAGTTCACGTACTTTTAAGATGTAGTTTTGTCTCTGTGCTTGAGAGATGGCTTTTCTTGCATCAAGTACATTAAATGCGTGTGATGCTAACATACACTGGTCATATGCTGGAAGCGGCAAACCTTTTTCTAAACAAAGTTTACACTCATCACTTGCATCATCAAAATGTGCAAAAAGTTTTTCAACTGTTGCTACTTCAAAATGATACTTAGAGAACTCATACTCACTCTCTTTGTGTACATC
>SOIK01000234.1 GCA_004377245.1 Sulfurovum sp.
AATATGACAAAAAAATATGATAGAGAAGAGATAGAAAGTGTATGTACCTATTGTGGTGTAGGGTGTGACATTACAGGTGTGGTAGAGAACAATAAAATTGTAAAGATATTTGCCCAAAAAGATGGTGTGGTTTCTGAAGGGAAACTTTGTATCAAGGGGAAGTATGGGTATGATTTTGTGGATGCTAAAGACCGTATACGAGAACCTCGTATTAAGAAATCTTTTTTGGAGAACAATGCACATATAAAAGATGCTGTGGCAGATAAATTATCTGAATTTGACGCTGACTATATGACTTGTGATCTCGATACTGCTACGACTATCGCTACGATGAAACTCGATGAGATCAAGAAGCAGTATGGCGGTGACAGCTTTTGTGCCATAGGTGGGGCTAGAACGTCATGTGAAAGTGCATATGCATTTCAGAAGTTTTGTAGAGAAACGATGGACTCTCCTCATGTCGACAACTGTGCCAGAGTTTGTCACTCTCCATCACTTAAAGGGATGCGTGCAACCATAGGTGAGGGGGCAGCAACCAACCCTTATAATGATATCTATGAGACAGAATTTATAATAGTCATCGGTTCCAATACGATGGAAGCACACCCTATCATCGCCAATCGTATCGTAGATATGGCCAAAACACACAATAACTTAGCTGTGATAGATGTACGTGAAACGAAGCTGGCTAGATTGGCTAAACATAATTGTGTTATCCCCTATGAAGCGAACCTTCTTATCCTCAATATGATGGCATATGTCATCATGGATGAAGAGCTTTATGATGAAAGTTTCATTAATAATCGTACTCAAGGGTTTGAGGCGTTTAAAGAGAAGATTTTAAATGACCCTTATGCAAATCCAGCGTTCTTTAAAGAGGTAGAAGGGTATGAGTATTTAGCAAAGATGATACCGAACATCGCCAGAGAGTATGCTATTAAAAAGTCAATGATTTTCTGGGGACTTGGGATTACAGAGCATCTTGATGGATCGTATGCAGTTATGGCTATTACACATCTTGCTTTGATGACAGGTAATATAGGTAAAACAGGTGCAGGGCTTATGCCTCTTCGTGGACAAAATAATGTGCAAGGAGCCTGTGATATGGGTTGTTTACCTTATTATCTTCCAGACTATCAAGAGCCTAAAAAGATAGGACTTATGACACCACAACTGATTGATGCGATGCTTGAAGGCAAGATAAAGGCTCTCCTTAATATGGGAGAAGATATCGCACATATCCACCCTAATATTAACAAAACAGACAAAGCACTAGATCAACTAGAGTTCATCATGACGCAAGAGCTCTTTATGACAGAGATTGCCAAACGTGCTGATATTGTAGTAGGTGTCAAGTCTGCGTATGAAAAAACAGGGGTGTATGTCAATGCAATGAGAAGACTGCACCTTTCTCAGCCTTTGGTGAAAAGTGATTTGCCGGATGATTGGGAAGTATTGACTCAGATGGCAGATAAACTTGATGATGGAGAAAACTTTAACTTTAAAACCAGTGAAGATGTCTGGAATGAAGTGAGAGTTGTAGCACCAAGAAGATTTTCAGGAGCAGACTACTACAGACTTGCACGCCATAGAAAAAGAGGGATGCAGTGGCCTATCTATCATGAAGATACACCTATACTTCATCTGCTTGACTTCCGTACAGATGATGGACTTGGAAAGTATGTCTATAAGCAGTATGAGCCTAGAGGCATGGTACAAGAGATCCTGGATAAAGCATTTTATAATGATTCCCTTGAAGGCTATTACCTTACAACAGGACGTACACTTGCACATTACAACAATGCAGCACAAACAAAAAGAAGTTCTAAGCTAGATACAAAATATGATGAAG
>SOIK01000145.1 GCA_004377245.1 Sulfurovum sp.
ATTTGTATCATACGCAAAACAACTATTTACTCTACACGCAAGATACTTGTCACTCTCTTCGGTTTTACTTAAAACAAAAGGGTACTTCAGTGCTTCTATCTGTTTTCTAACATTTTGCAACTTTTTGGCGTTAGATTTGATGATCACATCCCCCATCTTGAAACGCAAAAAAGTATGTAAGAGTTTGGGTGCTTTGGCTGGGTTCGTTTCTAACACAGCCCCACTATGTTTAATGCTCTCTTTCACGATTTCATTATAATCAAGCTGCTCCGTCAAAGAGGCAAGTCTTACTAAACTCTCAAACATCACACTCAACGCAGAAGTATAATACCTGTCATCAAAGTCTGCCAAGGCTTGTATGCCATCATCACTCAAGTACCATTGTTTATTTTTATAAAACTTACTTATCGCCTCTTTTGCTAACGCTTCGAGTTGTGTTAAATATGTTTTATTGTATGTTATTAGATACCCTTCTATCATTGCATCCATCAAAAAGGCATAATCTTCGAGTAATCCTTCTTGTTTTGGTTCTTTCCCTAAAAGTGTTTGATGATAAAGTACATCCCCTTTTCGCATCAATTTCAAAAGTGCTTTTAATCGCTGATCGGCTAATGAAAGATATTTACTATCAAGCTTTGAAGCAGAGAAAAGTGCTTTTATCATCATCGCATTCCAGGCTGTGATGATTTTGGTATCGACAAAAGGAAATGTTCTTTTGCTGCTTAACGCTCTTAAATACTCTTTGACTTGAAGCAGTTTAGCAGGTACTTTAGTACTGGTGATATGTGTATGTGACAACTCACCATCTATATTCCCGTCTTCTTCTATCCCTAGATACGCAAGTGCTTCTTTTACCTCTTTATCTTTCAAACCTTGGGTTAGAAGGGCTTGTTTTACCTCTACATAGTTATAGATGAAATACCCACCCTCTTCACCATCACTATCCGCATCACTGGCTGAAAGATACAATCCCTCTTTCATAAAATGTGATTCCATTTGTGCGATAGTCTCATCGACTACTTTTTTATAGAGAGGATTGGCTGTAAGTTCATACATACTTACATATACAGGGATGAGTTCAGCATTGGTGTAGAGCATCTTTTCAAAATGGGGTATCTGCCAAGCTACATCAGTCGTGTACCTAAAGAATCCTCCTCCTATCTGGTCATAAATACCACCTTGGGCCATCTTTTTTAGCGTAGTTCCTGCCATCAAAAGTGCTTTTTTGTTACCATTTAATTTATAGATACTAAGTAAGAGTTCTATTTTAGATGCTTCAGGGAATTTTGGTCTTGAAGCGAAACCTCCATTTTCTTTATCAAACTCCGCAGAGATTTCATCTAAAACTTTATCCATCACTTTTAAGGTCAATTTTTCTTTCAAACTCTCTTTTGCATACCCTTTGAGAGCTTCTTCTTTGTGTTTATCTACAAGTGTTTGCAGTTGCTGGGCATTTTCATGATGTAGCCTGCTAAAAGAAGGAATCATGTTCATCATCCCCATAGAACCATACCCCTCTCCTATGGGGATATACGTCGCCAAGTGAAACACCTCCGCAACAGGAGACATAAAGATACTCAGAGGCCATCCCCCTCTCTCTCCATGCACAGCCATATAGAGCTGTTGATACTTTTTATCTAGTTGCGGGAACTCCTCTCTATCTACTTTTATAGAGATATAACTATCATTGAGTAATGCCGCTACTGCATTATCGGTAAAACTCTCCTCCTCCATCACATGACACCAGTGACAAGTGCTATAACCTATGGAGAGAAAAATAAGTTTATTCTCTTTTTTTGCCTTTTCAAATGCCTCTTTCCCCCAAGGGTACCAGTTGACAGGATT
>SOIK01000249.1 GCA_004377245.1 Sulfurovum sp.
CTCACATGCACCACTTGCCGGAAATGATGGGTTCAATCTGAACTATGCAGAGCTCTCTATAGGTGCGTCTGTGGATACCTATTTTGATCTCATGGGTGTATTTCACCTTAGTGAAGATGAGTTTGAGATAGAAGAAGCCTATGCAACGACACGTGCTTTGCCGTATCATCTCCAAGCAAAAGTAGGTAAGTTTAAGAGTGATTTTGGATACCTCAATAACAAACATCACCACAACTACAACTTCTCAGATACACCACTCATCTATAAAAGTTTGCTTGGTGATCATGGACTCAACGAAAAAGGGGCACAGCTTCAGTATGTGATGCCACTGCCTGTGTATGTTATGGCTGGTATTGAAGCATTCAAAGGTGAAAATGAGCAGAGTTTTGGTGTAGATGCCTTTGAAGGTGTTGAGAAAGTTTCACAACCTGGACTTTGGGTCGGGTACCTAAAGAGTTCATTTGATGTAGGTGGTGGTACACTGCTTGGTGGTGTGAGTATGGCAAAAGGAAAAAGTCGTATCGATCACTTGGGAGAGGAAGATGGAGCCCATGCATTTGCAGGAGATACGACACTCTATGGCATCGATTTAACCTATAAAAAGTATTTTGCTGCTGATCATGTACTTACATGGCAAAGTGAGTATCTCTATAGAGAGATGGATGGTACAAAGTATGTTCCAAACGCCACAGAAGATGCATGGGCAAACGAGATTGCACTCAAAAAAGAGCAAGCAGGTTTTTACAGTGAACTTGTCTATCAGTATGACAAAAATTGGCGAACGGGTGTACGCTATAGTGCCATCACACAGAATGACATTACTGCTAATGGAATACTGCAAGACAAACCTGAAGATATGTATGTTACGTCAGCGATGCTGGAGTATAACCCAAGTGAGTTTAGTCGTCTAAGATTGCAGTATAATCACAATAGCTCTTTGTACAATGAAGAGGGTGAAAAAAATAACAAAGATGAAGTGGTATTGCAGTTTAACTATGCCATCGGCGCACATGGCGCACACGCTTTTTAGGAGTAGAAAATGAAAATAATACTTTTGTTCTTACTTTTTGTAAGTGCACTTTTTTCTAAGATGAATGTGGCTGTTGCATACCCATACATAGAGCAGTTGACCCAAGAAATCGCTCAAGACAAAGTAGAGATTACTCTGCTTTCTCGGGGCAACTGGGATCCGCATTTTGTCGTACCTAAACCTTCACTTGTAGCAGGATTACGTGATAGTGATCTGCTTATCTTAAATGGTGCATCACTGGAGATCGGTTGGATTCCACCACTGATAAAAAGTGCACATAATTCCAAAATACAACCTAATGCAAAGGGCTATTTGGATTTGAGTGAATATATACAGTTACAAGATATCCCAAAGAGTGTAGATCGTTCTATGGGGCATGTACACGAAGAGGGTAATCCTCACTTTGCACTTGACCCACACAATATCATCAAACTTGCTGAAGTCATTATGTTAAAGCTTTCATTGTTAGATAATGCAAATCAGGCTTTCTATCAAAAAAACTTTACAGCGTTTAAGTCACATTGGCAAAAAAAGCTGAAAAGTTATGATAAGAAAATGCGTGCTTGTAAGGGGATGAGAGTAGTGCAGTACCATGAACTTTTTAACTATTTTTTGAGACGATATGAGATCAGATCACTGGATAACCTTGAACCTCTTCCTGGTATCTCACCCAGCGCAAAACATACACTAAAGCTTATCGATGAGATCCGTGCACATAAAGTTAAATTGATACTGCAAGATGTTTATCATGAACACAAAACAGCTGCATTTATAGCCAAAAAAACAGGTGCAAAAGTGGTTGAGTTGCCTCATGATGTCGGCGCACTCAAAGGTACGGAAACACTTGAGCGTTTTTATGATACGCTAGTAGGTAGGATGTGCAACTAATAGAACTACTTTGGCCTGCATTTGTGTTGGTCGCACTACTTGTGTTTATCCATGCAGTGTTTGGTTTAGAGATCATCAGGCGAGGGGTGATCTTTACTGATCTTGCTATAGGACAGATAGCAGCGATAGGAATGGCTATAAGTGTAGGATTTATGGATGGAAACTATCAGACGCTACTTACGTTAGGATTTGCTCTATTGGGTGCGGTGCTGATCACTTATGCGACACGAAGAGTTGAGCACATTGAAGCATTTATAGGGATGCTCTATGCCTTTGGTGCTTCAAGCATCATGATACTTTTGGCAAGCAGTCCGCAAGGGGCTGAACTTTTTCAAAAACTGAGTGCTACAGACATACTTTTTACGTCAGAAACAGAAGTATATCAATCAGCTCTACTCTATGCGTGTATCGCACTTGTTATGTTTATTTTTTATCCTAAAACAACAGGGATAGCACGAGAACTTACTTTTTTTAGTATGTTAGCACTTACTGTGACATCATCAGTTCAACTTGCCGGCGTATTGGTCGTTTTTGTCTTACTTGTTGCTCCCGCTTTTATTGCATTGTCACAAAAACGTTTTACACCTTTGTATCTAGCATGGACCAGTGGATTGATTTTATCTGTAGTTGCTTTAGTTGTCTCATACTATTTTGATTTGCCTACAGGTTATAGCATCATCTTTTTTCAGAGTATGGCTGTGGTTGTTTTTTCTTTGTTTGTGCGTAAAAGATAATACAGTGATCTCGTAAGGTAATAATGCTATATGTATTTTTAGATACAATACATAAAAATAAACACATGGAAAATACAATGACATCAGCAGAAAAACTCAAAAACCTTTTAGAATTAGAGATCATTCCAGATCTGGAAGTAGCCATTGACGAACTCTTTGAAGCTATAGACAAAGCTAAATCAGCTTCTGGTGCACAAAAAGAAGATCTAGAAGAGATGAGAGAGATGAGAACAGAGTGTTTCGCTATCGTTGAAGAGCTTGGACGTGATGAACTAGAAGAAGATGAGATAGAAGAACTTTTAGCTGAACTTATGGATATGAAGACGGAGGAGTAGCCACTTCGAGGAAAGAGAAAATAGTTTTTCTCTTTCACTAATTTATTTTTACAAGTCACCTCTAACAATTTCAACTGCCTTAACCATATTTTCCAAACTTGGCTTCACTTCATCCCATTTTCGTGTCTTCAACCCACAATCAGGATTAATCCATAATTGCTCTTTTGGTAAGACTTCAAGTAAATGTCTAATCTGCTCAACCATCTCTTCAACAGAAGGAATTCTTGGAGAATGAATATCGTAAATTCCTGGCCCAACTTCTTGTTTATAGCCCACTTCTTTAAAGATTTTCAACAGTTCATTCCCACTGCGTGCTGTCTCTATGGAGATAACATCTGCATCCATCGCTTCTATGGTTTTGATGATGTCGTTAAACTCACTGTAACACATATGCGTATGAATCTGTGTCTCTTTTCTAGCGGTACTTACTGAAAGTCTAAAGTTCTCAACTGCCCATTTTTCATAAAGTGCAATGTTTTCAACTCTTAGTGGATAACCCTCTTTAAAAGCTGCTTCATCTACTTGTATGATTTTTATACCTGCGTTTTGTAAGTCATCAATCTCATCACTAAGTGCAATGGCAATCTGTTTCGTAACCTCTTCTCGTGACTTATCATCGCGTACAAATGACCAATTCAAAATCGTTACAGGTCCTGTCAGCATCCCTTTCATAATCTTCTGCGTTTTGCTTTGAGCATAGCTTATCCAATCAACCGTCATCGCTTTTGGTCGACTAATGTCACCATAAATAAACGGTGGTTTCACACAACGGCTTCCATAACTCTGTACCCAGCCATTTTGACTAAATCCATAACCATCAAGTTGTTCCCCAAAGTACTCAACCATGTCATTTCGTTCAGGCTCACCATGCACTAAAATCTCGATGCCACACTCTTCTTGAAAACGCACACAATCATCGATGTAAGCTTTCATCTCTTGATCATAAACATCTTTAGAAATCTCTGACTTTTTATAGGCAGCTCTTGCTTTTCTAACCTCAGGTGTTTGAGGGAAAGAACCAATAGTTGTCGTCGCCAAATCTTCATAAGCCAATATCTCTTTTTGGATTTTTATTCGCTCTTCATAGACTCCATCTCGTTGAAACTTAGAGATATTTTGCACTCTTGTTTGTACCTTAGGATTATGAATACGTTTAGAGTTTTTTCTCTCAAAATTGGCACTAAGATTTTCTTCATACGCCTTTTTATCTTCATCTCTTAAGCTATCGAACTCATCAAAAAATAGTTTAGAAAGTAATGAGATTTCAGAAAGTTTCTCTACGGCATAAGAGAGCCAATTTTGAATTTCCTCATCCATTTTCTCTTCATATCTTAGTGTAAATGGACTATGCAGAAGTGAGCATGAAGAACTTATGATGATATGCTCTTTGTCTATTTTACTTGCAATTTTTTCTAAAAACCCTGCTGTTTGTTTTAGGTCATTTTTCCAAATATTTCGACCATCTACGACACCAGCAACAAGTTTCTTCCCACTCTTCTCAATCAACTCCAAACTCTCAAAGTTTTTCTCTCCATAAAGAAAATCAAGTCCAATCGCCCAAATAGGTGTATGAACCAACACTTTTGTAGCTTCATTAGAGTGTTCAAAATAACTTGTAACCACTATCTTAATGTTATCAGATACCTTTGCCAATGTATCATAACAAGGTTTGATGAGACTCAACACTTTTGGCTCTACATCTTGAACAAATATCGGCTCATCTATCTGAACTGTTATCTTCTCATCAAGTTTGGCTATCTTGGCTAATAGTGCTTCATAAATAGGAAGAATTTTAAAAAACAATTCATAACTTTCCCCTCTATCTACTCTTTTAGAAAGCCCTAAAAATGTAATAGGTCCAATGAGATTGATTTTGGTTTTTATCCCAAGTGCTTTAGCCTCTTTATACTCAGATAAAATTTTTGCAGCATTGAGTTGATAGTTATCTGATAAAGAGAGTTCAGGCACAATATAATGATAGTTCGTATTAAACCACTTGGTCATCTCCATCGCCACGGCATCTTTATTTCCTCGTGCCATAGAAAAGTATAACTCCTCATCGTTAAGAGTCTCAAATCTTTTAGGGATAGCTCCTAACATAACAGCCGTGTCGAGCATGTTGTCATATAACGAAAAATCATTAGATGAGATATACTCAATCCCTGCCTCTTTTTGATAGTTCCAATGTCTTACTTTTAATGAAGAAGCCACTTTTTCAACCTCAGTAAATGAACATTGTTTAGCCCAAAATAGCTCTAATACTTTTTTTAATTCTCTCTGTTCTCCAATTCTTGGAAATCCTACTACGTAATTTTTTGACATGCGTCATCCTTTGATATGATAAATGATTTATAGATTAATTTGATGGTTATTTAAAATTTGAGACAAAACTTAAAATACGACTAGTCGTATGAGCTAACTGCTGAAGTTAACCCAGTGTTAGCGTAGTTTTTTGGGCTTTGCTCAAAAAGCGTTATATTAATGGAGGATGCACACCTGTACGGCGAAATGCAAAATAAGTACAATAAAAAGGGCATCGGGGGATATAGTGATGGAGCAGAAGTTTCATTCTAGTTTTGAGTTTAAAGTAACAGTTACAATGGCAAGGTTTTTTATCTTGGAGTAAAGTAGTTTCTAAAAGCTCATCAGGTGGGTCATTTTCATCCAATGGCTCTGAGCTATCAGAAAGACGAAAGAGGCTCTGCACCGAAGCGACTTGACTTTGTAACTTATGCTCTACACTATAGGCAAGTATCGCAGAAAATGTAAAATAGTTTTTTCCAAAGCCACGAGGTGATCTCACTCTTTCTCCATTCTAATATTTTTTGTGATTATATCAGAGGTAATATTTAACCCGAATTATGTAATAGAAATCATAAAACTATCATTTATCATTGAGCCTAGGGCATTCGCAAGAAAATCATCGATTAACCTTTGGGTTAACCTGCCCTGACCAGAGGGAGGAAATGCCCTTGGGGTGCAAATTTTTTGCAAACACCCTAAACTCAAGCATAAACGCTATTTTCATAATCCTATTGCATAATTCGGGTTTAATTCAAAATTTGAAGTACTTTTTATAAAATCTGAACTTCTTTTTTGATTAAGGTAATTTTTATCCTATTTTAAATATAGTGCAATATCAATCCTCTCGGGGTGCTGAATTTTAATTTTAAAATTTAAGC
Organism: Sulfurovum sp.; assembly: GCA_004377245.1. Classification (GTDB taxonomy): domain Bacteria; phylum Campylobacterota; class Campylobacteria; order Campylobacterales; family Sulfurovaceae; genus Sulfurovum. Next base: position 6,170 of record SOIK01000249.1, read on the forward strand.
TGAGATAGCAATATGCTTGACCCGTTGAACTTGAACTGGATAGCACCAGCGTAAGGAAGAGAAGTTGTGTAACGTAGATATATTTTGCTCTTAAGATTAAGTGAGTAAAATCCCCTTCTTCATATACCTCTCTTCCCTAAACATATATTTTTAAGGGAAACAATATGACAACATCATATAAAGACACATTAACTACATCCAATGAACTTCTTACAAGAGATCCGCTTCCTGCGTCTCAAAAGATTTACCTAAAAGGTGAAATCCACAAAGATATTCGTGTACCTGTAAGAGAAATCTCACTAAGCAATGATACAAAACTAGGTGTATATGATACTTCTGGACCTTTTACTGACCCATCTATTGAGATTGATGTTGGTGAAGGTATTCCTGCTATTCGTAAAGAGTGGATCGCTTCTCGTGCTGATGTAGAAGAATATGAAGGACGTATTATGGAGCCTGTGGATAACGGCTACACTACAGATGAACAATTGGACTTCGTAACTGCTGGTGCAAAAGGTTTAGTGCGTACACCACTTAGAGCTAAAAAAGGTAAAAATGTAACTCAACTTCACTACGCTAGACAAGGTATCATCACGCCCGAGATGGAGTTTGTGGCTATTCGAGAGAACCAAAACCTTGCTATGTCTGCTGAATATCTTCAAAATGAAGAGCGAGAAGCTAGACTAAAGGGTGATAACATGGGAGCAAATCTTCCTGAGAAAATTACTCCTGAGTTTGTAAGAAAAGAGATAGCAGAAGGTCGTGCTGTTCTCCCAATCAATATCAACCACCCAGAAGCAGAGCCGATGATTATTGGTAGAAACTTCTTGGTAAAAGTAAATGCAAACATTGGTAACTCTGCTACTACATCATCTATTGCTGAAGAGGTAGAGAAGATGGTATGGTCTACAAGATGGGGTGGAGATACGGTTATGGATCTCTCGACTGGTAAAAACATTCACACTACTCGTGACTGGATTTTACGTAACTCTCCAGTGCCTATTGGAACTGTGCCTATCTATCAAGCATTAGAAAAAGTAAATGGAATCGCTGAAGATCTTACTTGGGAAGTATTTAGAGATACACTCATCGAACAAGCAGAACAAGGTGTTGACTACTTTACAATTCATGCTGGTTTACTACTTCATCATGTACCAATGACGGCTAAAAGAGTGACAGGGATCGTCTCACGTGGTGGGGCTATTATGGCGAAGTGGATGATCGCACATCACCAAGAGAACTTTTTAAATACACATTTTGAAGAGATCTGTGAAATTATGAAAGCGTATGATATTACTTTCTCTTTAGGTGATGGTCTTAGACCTGGTTCAGTAGCTGATGCCAATGATGAAGCACAGTTTGCAGAACTAACAGAGCTGGGCAATCTTACTAAAATCGCATGGAAACATGATGTCCAAACACTCATCGAAGGTCCAGGGCATGTTCCGATGCACATGATCAAAGAGAATATGGATAAACAACTTGAAGTGTGTCACGAAGCTCCATTCTATACACTTGGACCCCTAACTACAGATATTGCCCCTGGTTATGACCACATCACATCTGGAATTGGTGCTGCCATGATTGGCTGGTTTGGTTGTGCTATGCTTTGTTATGTTACACCAAAAGAACACCTTGGACTTCCAAATAGAGAAGATGTAAGAGAAGGACTCATCACGTATAAACTTGCAGCTCACGCAGCAGATATTGCTAAGGGTCACCCAGGTGCAAGAGCAAGAGATGATGCGATGAGTTTGGCGAGATTTGAGTTTAGATGGGTTGACCAGTTTAATATTGGTCTTGACCCAGACAGAGCTAGAGAATATCACGATGATACTATGCCTATGGAAGCTGCAAAAGTAGCACATTTTTGTTCTATGTGTGGGCCTAAATTTTGTTCTATGAAAATATCTCAAGAGGTAAGAGACTATGCAGATACACTTGATCTTGGGATAGAAGAGGCGAAACAAAAAGGTATGGACGAGATGTCTCAAACTTTTAAAGAGTATGGTTCAGAAGTTTATATTGAGGCGAAAGATAACGCATAAGGATAAGTGATGAACATAGCAATTGTAGGTGCTGGTCTTGTGGGTAGAGTCTTGGCACTCAATCTACTAAAAGATGGGCATACGTTAACACTTTTTGATAAAAGCAGTAAAGAAGGAACGGATGCAGCTGGATTTACAGCTGCTGGTATGTTGGCACCGTTTGCAGAATTAGAGACGGCTGAATCTGCTATCTTTGAGTATGGTAAACGTTCTATGGAACTTTGGCCGGATATCTTAAAAGAGGCAGGTGTTTATGATGGTTGTCAACTAAAAGGAACGATTATCACAGCACACCCACAAGATATACCTGAGCTTGAGCACTTCATTACTTCACTTCGCCGTAAAGTAGTAGAAGCAGAAGAGATAGAGATGCTTGGTAGTCAAGAACTAGCAGAGTTAGAGCCTGAGCTTGGACATCATAGTAAAGCATTTTACCTTAAAGATGAGGGACAAGTAGATGCACAAAGGTTTATGGCATTCTCTACCAATATTTTAACAATGAACCCCAATGTTATTTGGATGGAGTATACCAAAGTAGATAAGATTGAGCCTGCTAAAGTGTATTATGGGGACAAAGAGCAGAGTTTTGATTGGGTGTTTGACTCGAGAGGGTTAGGTGCTAAAGAGCATTTTGATGATTTGCGTGGTGTAAGAGGTGAAGTGTTTTGGCTTGAATCATCAGAGGTAAACATTACACGTCCAACCAGACTGCTTCATCCTCGCTACAAAATATACATTGTTCCTCGTGAAAATGGTTGTGAAGGTATGGATCTGGAGTATTGTAAAGAGTGTAAGATATCTCAAACACCAGGATCCAAGCGTTATGTGGTGGGTGCAACAGAGATAGAGAGTGAAGACACAAGCCCGATGTCAGTACGTTCTAGTCTTGAACTGTTGTCGGCAGTCTTTTCTGTTCATTCAGGCTTTGGAGAGGCACGCATAGTCAACACAGAAACAAATTGCCGTCCAGCATTTAAAGACAACTTACCACGCATAGAAAATTCTGAGAAATTAACGCGAATTAATGGACTCTATAGACATGGGTATCTGCTTGCTCCTGCTATTGTCGAAAAGGCGTTAAGCGAAGGTATCAACAAGGATAAAAAATGATAGACATAGTAGTAAACGGAGAAAAACAAACCGTTACTGATGGCATAAATATCAAAGAGATGATAGTAGAACTTGACTATAGGACAGAGGGGTTTGCAGTGGCTTTAAATGGTACCTTTGTAGCGTTAAAGGCTTATGAAACAACAACCATAAAAGCCAATGACAGTGTAGAAATACTCTCTCCGGTACAAGGTGGATAAATATGAATAACAAAGAGAATAACACTTGGGAAATAGGTGGTAAAACATTTAACAGCAGACTATTGATCGGCTCTGCACTCTACCCTTCTCCTGCCATTATGGAAGAGTCTATTCAAGCTTCAGGTGCACAAATAGTTACCGTTGCCTTGCGTCGTCAAGCTGCAGGTGACCAAGGTGGTGATAACTTTTGGAACATCATTAAGTCTTTAAACATAGAAGTGTTACCTAATACAGCAGGGTGTCACTCTGCAAAAGAGGCCATTACCACAGCACAAATGGCAAGAGAAGTCTTCGGCACAAACTGGATAAAACTTGAAGTCATCGGTGATCAATACAACTTGCAACCAGACCCATTTGAAACCGTAAAAGCAGCAGAGATTTTGATAAAAGATGGCTTTGAAGTTTTTCCTTACACCACAGATGACTTGGTTGTAGCCCAAAGACTTGTAGATGCAGGTTGCAAGATTTTGATGCCATGGGGTTCTATGATAGGTTCTGGGAAAGGGCTGATGAACCCTAGTAATCTAAAAGCCATAAGAGAAAAATTTCCAGACTTGAAACTTATCATTGATGCCGGCATAGGAAAACCATCACACGCAACACAAGCTATGGAGCTTGGTTATGATGGCATTTTACTAAACTCTGCTGTTGCCTTGGCACAAGAGCCACAAAAAATGGCAAGAGCCTTTAAGTACTCAGTTGAAGCTGGTCGTTTAGCCTATGAAGCAGGAGCCATGCAACAAAGAGAGTTTGCATCGCCATCTACACCTGTTGTTGGTACGCCATTTTGGCATCAGTTTAAGTAAGGAGTATGCTGTGAAATTTTTAGATTGTGGTACAGTACCTTTAGGTATCTATCCTGTTGTTGATAGTGTTGATAAGTTAGAACCACTCTATGAAGCAGGTATTAGTACGGCACAACTTAGGGTGAAAAACATACCAATGCTAGATGTTGAACATCAGATTGTAAAGGCTATAGAAGTCTCTCAAAAGTTTGGAGCAAGGTTATTTGTTAATGATTACTGGAAGCTTGCTATTAAACACAATGCTTATGGTATTCACTTAGGACAAGAGGACATCTTGGAAGCAGATATGGAAGCTATTTATAATGCAGGAATACGACTAGGTATAAGTACGCACACAACAGCAGAGATAGACATAGCACTTAATATAGAACCATCTTATCTAGCCATAGGTCCAATATTTGAAACCAATTCAAAAAAAATGGTTTATAATCCCGTAGGCATAGAAGATTTAAAAAAATGGTCACGAAATTTAGATTATCCCATTGTTGCAATTGGGGGCATTAACCTGGAGACAATTGAAGCTGTTGTTCAAACCAAAAGTGCCAATGGTATTGCCATGATCGCAGGAGTATTAGAAAAGGGTATAGTATCTGGTGCAAAAGTAAAAAAGCTTATTTCTATTTTTAACAAAGCATAATAATGAAGAATAACTATACCCCAACTGTACTTACCATAGCAGGTTCAGACACTTATGCAGGAGCAGGCATACAGATAGATATGAAAACCATACATAAGCTAGGTGCTTATGCATTTACTGTACCTACTGCACTCACATCTCAAAACTCTACAGGTGTAAAAGATGTATTTGCAACACCCATAGATGTATTTGAAAAACAGCTTGAAGCGGTGCTTGAAGATGTTCAAATAGATGCTGTAAAAATAGGTATGTTGGCAAATAAAGGGATTATTGTAGCACTGGCAAAGGTTATAGATAAATACCAACTAAAAAATATTGTTTTAGATACGGTTATGGTGAGTTCAAGTGGGAAAAATTTGTTAGAATCTAGTGAAATAGAAATAATGGTTAAAGAACTTTTTCCAAGAGTAGATTTAATCACTCCAAATATTCCAGAAGTCAATGCTTTGTTAGGCTCATCTTATATGGGAAAACCAGAAGAGGTAAAACCTACGGTAGAGCGTCTTTTTGCCTTGGGTATTAATGCAGTTTTACTTAAAGGTGGACATGGGTTGGAGCGTAATAGGGTTACGGATTATTTGATAGAAAAATCACATACTATTACAGAACATACCAGTCAAAGAGTCAATACTACACATACCCATGGTACAGGATGCATCTTATCTTCTTCCATAGCAACACATTTGGCATTAGGACATAACCTTACTAAAAGTGTATCATTATCTAAACAGTTTATGTATGAGCATTTGGTAGCATCTTCAAGTTTAAAGTTTAATTACCTTAAAGAAGAACTTGGCAGAAAAGAACCTATTTTTTAGTGTTTAAGGTAAAAAAATACTATAGATTTCGCCTTACTCTACCGTAACACTCTTCGCCAAGTTCCTTGGCATATCTACATCATTCCCAAGTCTCACAGAGATCTCAAGTGCAAGCAGTTGCGTCACTACCATCATCTCAAAAAACTCTAACATGGGATGAGAGTCGTATGTAGTTTGTATGAAGTCATCTGCTAAGTCAAATGGTTCTGGTGAGATGGCTAGGATGGTTGCATCTCTAGCAGAGAGCTCTTCTACATTTGACTTTATTTTATCATAATGCATAGTCTTTGGCATGAGTGCGATGGTGAAGAGTTCGCTATCTGCTAGAGCGATAGGCCCATGTTTCATCTCACCTGCGGGGTAGCCTTCTGCGTGTAAGTAACTTATCTCTTTGAGTTTTAATGCACCTTCTAGAGCAAGAGGGAAGAAAATATCTCTGCCTATAAAGAAGAAGCCATGTCCATGTAAGTATCGTTTAGAGAGGCGCTGTAGTTTTGCGTGTAGTTCATCTGTGACTACGAGTGCTTTTGGTGTACGGAGCATAGCATCTATCTCTTTATGTAGAACTTCTTTGGAGATACTTTTTTTCTCTTGACCTACATAGAGTGTCAACATCCAAAGTACCATCATTTGCGTTGCAAATGCTTTGGTGCTGGCTACACCTTTTTCTATGCCTGCTCTGGTAAGAATGGCAGCATCACTTTCACGGACGATGGAAGAGTTATCTACATTACAGATGCTAAGACTTTTGAGTCCAGCTCTTTTTGCCATTTTGAGGGCTTCAAGCGTATCTGCTGTCTCACCACTTTGTGAGATGGTAATAAAGAGGGTATCTTTAGTAAGCAGAGGCTCTTTGTATCTAAATTCTGAAGCTATCTCTATGTCACATCTGACTTTGGAGATACGTTCAAAGAGGTAGGCAGAGGTGAGGGCAGAGTGGTAACTTGTACCACAGGCACAGATTTTGATAGCATTAATGCCTTCGAAAAAGTTTTCATCTAATTCTTCAAAATTTATGGAGTTATCGAGCACACGACCTATCATAGTGTCACCCATCACGTGACTTTGTTCATAGATCTCTTTTTCCATAAAGAAACGATACCCATCTTTTTGTGCGGAAACTTTGTCAGCAGTGAGTGCTTGTTTGGTAAAGCTTTTACTTCCGTTACTGTCAAACAGATGTACTGTACCCTCTTTAACGTAACCATATTCTCCATCTTCAAGATAATAAACCTCAGTTGCTTTACCTATGATAGGGGTATCTGAAGAGGCAAAATAGACTTCATCTTTATCAAATCCTATCAGCATAGGAGAACCATTTTTAGCAAAGAAAATAGTGTCTGGCGCAGCCTCTGTGATGAGCAGTGTTGCGTAAGCCCCTTCTAGTCTTCTGATGGTTTCTTCAAAAGCAGGGAAAGCGTCATTTGATTTATTGTAATATTTTTCAAAAAGATGTACGATGGTTTCTGTATCTGTTTGGCTAAGGAAGCTTACTCCCTCAGCTTGTAACTCAACTTTGAGTTCTTGATAGTTTTCGATGATACCATTATGCACCACATAACTGTAAGCACCTAAGTGTGGGTGTGCATTGAGTTCAGTTGGCTTACCATGTGTTGCCCATCTTGTATGACCGATAGATATACCAAAACCTTCACTCTTATACGCTTTGGTTTTTTCTCTAAGATTTTCTAGTTTACCTATGGCTTTATAGTTGTTAAGTTTGTCACCTTCTATAATAGCAATACCTGCAGAGTCGTAGCCTCTGTATTCAAGCTCTTGTAAACCTTCAAGTAATATCTCTTTTTTTTCTTTAGGCCCTATATATCCAACGATTCCACACATATTTATTTCTTCCCTGTAAGTTTATCTATGATTTTCTCTGTATTATGACAAAAGTTTCCATTCTTTTCGATGAGAAAGATATCTCTCACTCTATTTTTAAGCGTATGTATTTTAGCAGAGACAATGTCTATGCCCATCTCATCAAACATATTAATGATATAGGCGAGTAGTCCTTTTTGATTTGTACTATGTAGTCGCATCATAGCATAGCTTTGTGAGTGTTCACAATCAATCTCAAGTTCTTCTTTTTGAATGACAGGTAGTTTTAGTGTACTTTTTTTACTGCTATCAAATGAATCATGAAGTATCTCTTCGATAAGTATAATATCTTCTCTATCCACTTTAATCGCAAAGTCTATTTTAAAATATTTTAGATCATCAAAGAGTTTACAAATATCCATATTGACTACATCAAGATTGGCAAGTTTACCTAAAAAATAACCTAAATTAAATGATTTCGCACGGATGACTTCAATGGTCAGATACTCTTCATTGCTAATCATGAATTCATACGCTTTGGTTTTAAATCCTTTTTTTGCAATCGCTACAATCCTCTCTGGTTCGTAACGTAAAAAAAGTAGATTAGAAGGGATTTGTAAAATCTTTTTTTGTTCTATTTTACTGAGTGCAAGAAAATCAGGATGTTTTTTAAGTGTTTGCTCTTTTTTGATACGCTTCGCTGCTTTATCTAGCATAATAGTATGACTTAGTGCTTCAATAGAACGCAGATAAAGTGTTTTTATCAATCGTGCATTAAATGAATTATAAATATCTTTTCCTACCCCATTCATATCCGCATAAGTAAGGATATAGATCATATCTAAAAGTTTTTTAGTTTTAAAGTGTGAAGCAAATGCTAAAATGACTTTTTCACTATAGAGGTCTTCTCTTTGTGCGACATTATTCATAAGGGTATGATAGAGTATGAGGGTCTCCCCCATCTTAATGAGTTCAGGATCTATGTGTAGTTTATTTGCAAAAACTTTAAAGAGTGATGCTCCTACAAAATGGTGGTCTCGTTTGCGTCCTTTACCTGCATCATGTAAAAAAGTAACAAGTTTTAATAGGGCTTTCTCTTCTGAGCTTAGTGTATCAAAGAGGGTTTGTATAAAAGGCTCTTCTATATGTTCCAAATGATATACAGATCTCATAGAGTGAATGTCTACAGCATAAGTATGATAGCCATCAAACTGAGGTAAGTCAACGACTTTTCTAATAGGAGAAATCGCATATTTCAAAAGCCTTGCATAAGAGAGGGAACTTAAAATAGAATAACTGTAAGGTTGGTAAAAAATAGTTGCAATCGTCTCATACAGTTCCTCATCTGGACGCTCTGGTCTGTTTGCAATGAGGAGTTGCTGTAGAAATGTTGGATGTGCATGAAAAGGTTTTTGTGCATGCGTGCATAGCTGTTTCAGAAGTCCGTTAAAATCTTTTGCTTTAGGATAAATAAAGTTTTTTTCACTCTTCTCTGCAATATAGTCTTGGGTTAATTTGTTTAGCCAAATAGTACTATAGAGTCTAATGATCTTAAGGTTTTCTGTCACCTTTTTTGCAAACTTGATATGTCCTTGTTTGTTTTGTTGGTATCCCAACAGTTTTGCTATTTCCGGCATTAAGTCCAGACGTAGCGTATCTTCTTTTTTATGTGTAGCCAGATGCAGTGCAGAACGTACACGAAAAAGAAATTCTAAGGCTATACGAAAACTACGATACTCTTTTTCATCTACAATATTTGAAGGAAGATCTTTAATGCTATTCACATTATAAATTGCTTTTCCTATCCAAAAAACAAGATTGGCATCACGGAAACCACCTACACCTTCTTTGAGGTTAGGCTCCATAGTGAGTGGGAATTTACTGTGCTTTGTCTCTTGTTCTTCTAGTTTGAGTTGTATAAACTCTTCTATATTATCATGGCGTATCTGGCTGATAGCATTTTGTGTCTCAGTCCAAATAAAATGTGAACCCTCTATAAAACGAGATTCTATGAGTGCTGTTTTGATGGTAATGTCTGTTTTGGAAACTTCATATAACTCTTCAACAGTATGTACACGATGCCCAAGTTTCAGCCCTGTATCCCAAAGAATATAAAGTATTTTTTCTATCATCTCTTTGAGATTGTATCCTGGGATTTCTTTATAAACTATCATCAAGTCTATATCGGAGTACACACAAAGTTGTTCTCGTCCATAACTCCCTAATGCAACAAGCCCAAGAGGAACAGAGTTCTTCATAGGGGCATAGTCTCCAAACATTGATCTAAGTGCAACTTTGTAAATGATCTTTAAAACAGTGTCTATCTTTTTGGTGTGTTTGAGCAGAAAATCTTTACCACCAGTGGTAGCAAAGGTCTCTTCAAGTGTGTCAAAGTAGATTTTAATATCTTTTTTCAGTACCTTGGCTATCTCAAAATCTGCTGCATTTTCATAGAGTAGTTCTTCTATTTGTGCTTTTACTTTATCCAATAGAGACTCCCTAATATTTTATTGGTATAATACCAAAATTAAATTACAATGAAAATAAATAAGTAATGCTCTCATTCCCAAACTGCGTTTGGGAATGAGAAATAATATCAGAGGGCTGTATGACTTTAATCGAAAAAGTAAAAAACAAAGAGAGACTCACCCAAGAAGAGGGTGAGGCATTGTATGATTTAGATCTTTATACTTTAGGTGAACTCGCAGATGAGATACGCCAAGAGAAGTATGGAAAGAAAAGTTATTTTAACATCAACCGTCATATTAATCCTACCAATGTATGTGCTGATATCTGCAAGTTTTGCGCCTACTCAGCAAGTAGAAAAAACCCTAACCAATACACCATGTCACACGAAGAGATATTGGACATTGTAAAAAACTCTGTGCAGAAGGGTGCAAAAGAGATGCACATCGTCTCAGCACACAACCCCAATGATGGTGTAGAGTGGTATATGGGCGCTTTTAGGAAGATAAAAGAGCAGTTCCCTGATTTGCATGTAAAAGCTATGACTGCTGCAGAAATAGACTTTTTAACCAGAGAGTATGGATTGAGTTATGATGAAGTCCTTGACCTTATGATAGAGAGCGGTGTAGATTCTATGCCAGGGGGTGGTGCAGAGATCTTTGATGAAGAGGTACGTGAGTATCTATGTAAAGGTAAAGTCACTTCAGACCAATGGCTAGAGATACACCAAAAATGGCACGAGAGAGGTAAAGAGAGTAATGCAACGATGCTCTTTGGTCATGTAGAGACAAGAGCACATCGTATAGATCACATGATAAGACTACGTGACCTGCAAGATAAAACGGGTGGATTTAATGCCTTTATCCCACTTGTCTATCAAAGAGACAATAACTTTTTAAAGGTAAAAGAGTTCCCTTCAGGACAAGAGATACTTAAAACCTACGCCATCAGTCGCATTATGTTAGATAATATCCCACATATTAAAGCATACTGGGTTACAGCATCGGTCAATCTTGCACTTATCGCTCAAGAGTTTGGTTGTGATGATTTGGATGGAACCATAGAAAAAGAGTCTATTCAAGCTGCCGCAGGAGCACAAAGCAGTCACGGTATGAATCTTGATGATTTTGTAGCACTCATTAAAAATTCTGGCTTTACACCAGTAGAGCGTGATAGTCTCTATAACGAGTTAAAAACGTATGCATAAAGTCTATTATGGCTATGAGACATTTTTAGCCGATACGAAACAATTGACAAAAAAGATAGAGTGGGAGTTTGATGCCATTATTGCTATCGCCAGAGGAGGGCTTTCTCTAGCTCACCTTCTGGGAGAATATTATGATCTTAGAGCAGTTTATAGTATCAATACTATTGGCTATGACGATACCCAAAAGCTTGACTCTGTAAAAGTCTTTAATCCTCCCCAATTACAAGATGCGAGATCGGTACTTATCGTTGATGATATTGTTGATAGTGGAGATACGTTAGTAGAAGTTTTAAAGGTCTTAGGTGAGGCATACCCTCATGTTACATTTAAAACAGCGTCGCTTTTTTATAAAAAAAGTGCTAAAATAGCTCCAAATTGGTATGTTAAAGAAGCAGAAGCTTGGATTGAGTTTTTTTGGGTAGAAGATATAAAGAGGAAAACGTAAAATGGTATTAATGATAGACAACTACGACAGCTTTACCTATAATGTAGTGCAGTATTGCCGAGAGCTTGGTGCAGATCTGAAGGTGATCCGAAACGATGAAATGACAATTGATGAGATCAAAGCACTGAATCCTGAAAAAATTATCCTCTCTCCGGGACCTTCTACACCAGACGATGCAGGTGTAACACTAGATGTCATTAAAGAGTTTGCCGATACGACACCTATATTTGGTATCTGTTTAGGACATCAGAGTATTGCACAAGCTTTTGGCGGGGATGTAATAAGAGCTAAAAATATGATGCATGGCAAGACTTCACAAGTTGTTG
>SOIK01000129.1 GCA_004377245.1 Sulfurovum sp.
TATACTCTTTTCGATATAATACCCTAAAAAATAATGAGGGTGTTAGATGGATTCTTGGTTTGATTTTGACAAACGTATCTTCAAGAATTTTTCTTACTCTTTAATGATACAACTCATCCCACTTTTTATTATCTCCTCCTATCTTGTCTATGAAATCAACACTCATCTTTACAACAAACAGATGGTCTACTACTTCATAGCAGCTATTGCTTTTTTTGTTTCCGCTTTTATTCCATGGAGACAGATTATCTGGTGGTTTGTACCTATTTTTTACGTGGCTAACCTTGGCTTGCTTATAGCAGTTGAATTTATAGGAAAAAGTATACTTGGTGCAAAAAGATGGATAGAAATTCCTGGTATTGGTGTCACCATACAACCCTCAGAGTTTATAAAAGTAGCTGTTATTATGATGCTCGGCTATCTTATAAGTAGAAAACCACCCGGAGAAAAAGGATATGGCGTTTTAGATTTCATCAAACTCTCTATTGTTATCATTATCCCTTTTATTATCATTGCCAAGGAACCAGATTTGGGTACAGCACTGGTACTTCTCATCGCAGGGTATGGAATTCTTTTTGTTGTAGGTATAAACTGGAAAATATGGGTAACTCTTGCCATACTCACAGGTGCAGGTGCACCACTAGTCTACGAATATGGACTGAAATCTTACCAAAAAACACGTATTCAAGATGCACTGAACAAACCAAGCTACCAGGTAAGACAAGCACTTATAGCTATAGGATCAGGTGGACTTGAAGGTAAAAGTAAAGAAGAATCTACCCAAACACAGCTCAAGTTCCTTCCTGTATCTTCAACAGACTTTATCTTTGCCTATCTTGGTGAAAGATTTGGATTTAAAGGTATGATAGCAGTCATCATTCTCTATATCCTCCTCATCTTTAACCTACTCTATATCTCAGCCAAACATGCCAAGGATTATCTCATCAAAGCTTTTGCCACAGGTATTGCTTTTTTACTCTTTGTCTACATGGGGGTAAATATCTATATGATCATCGGACTTGCTCCTGTAGTCGGACTTCCTTTACCTATGTTTAGTCATGGAGGAACCTCATTTATCATTTTTGCAGTAATCTTTGGAATATTACAAAATTTAATTGCTTTTAAAGACTATAGTCGATATACTTCTGACTCGAAAATAACCATGATTTCGAAAGAGTAACCAGCGATCAATTAAGGGTCCTTAGCTCAGCTGGTTAGAGCACTCGGCTCATAACCGAGTGGTCCGGGGTTCGAGTCCCCGAGGACCCACCACTTATATTTACAAAATCCAATAACTTATTCTTTCTATTTTATTAACCCATATATTACTCTTTGCTTCAGAATACTCGTCACAAGAAGCCAGCAATCATATAGGTGAAGAAGCTACTGTCTGTGGTGTTGTTTGTGAGTGCTCATTATGCGAAGTCGGTTAAAGGTGAGCCTACTTTTCTTAACTTGGATGAAGCCTATCCTGAGCATATTTTTACTGTACTTATCTGGGGTGAGGACAGAGAAAAATTTTCTAAACCCGAAGTACGATACAAAAATCAAAAGATTTGTATTACTGGAGAAATAGGAAGTTACCGAGGTATTCCTCAAATTATATTACACTTAAAAAATCAATTAAATTAACTTGCTAAATTCAGGCTTCACACTTTCTACACTAAAAGAGTATAATATAATATAAAAGAAGTACTATATAAAATAAAGGCATATAAAATGAATAGATTATTTAAAATTACATTGCTTGCAAGTGCTGTTTTACTCATGCAAGGTTGTGCAACACATGGAAACTTTGTAAAAAAGTATAATAGCTGGGTAGGTCAAAATATTAGCCAT
>SOIK01000086.1 GCA_004377245.1 Sulfurovum sp.
GTAGGTAAAGCTTACCCTACAAATTCACAAACTTCTATGGCTCAAGGTGGCATCAACGCTGCTCTTGGTAATGTAGGTGAAGACCATGTGAGCTCTCACATCTCGGACACTATCAAGTCTGCACATGGCTTATGTGATGAAGATATGGTACGCAAGATGTGTGCAGATGCTCCTTTAACCATAGAGTGGCTAGAGCAGTTAGGTGTACCTTTTTCACGCTTAGACAATGGCAAAAGTGGTAAAGACACAGTAGCCCAACATCAAATGGGTGGTGCTTCTGCCAAACGTGCCTGTTATGCCCAAGACTACACAGGACTCAAAATCCTTCATACCCTTTATGACACTTGTTTGAAAGAAAACATAGACTTTTTAGATGAACATTATCTACTCAATCTCATCATTAAAGATGGAGTATCTAAGGGGGCTACTTTTTTAGATATTCGTACAGGTGAAGTCAAACAAATAAATGCAAAATCTGTTGTTATGGCAACAGGTGGGTATGCTTCACTCTATCATGGATTTACGACTAATGCTTATGGCTCTACCGGTGATGGTGTAGCAGCAGTACTTCGTGCAGGTGGTGCTGTCTCTGACATGGAGTTTATACAGTTTCACCCAACTGCATTGAAACACTCTGCTATTCTCATAAGCGAGAGTGCTAGAGGGGAAGGTGGCTACTTATTAAACTCTGAGGGTGAACGATTTGTTGATGAACTAAAACCAAGAGATGAAGTAGCACGTGCCATCTTTGCTCAATTGCAAAACAATAAAGAAGTTTTTTTAGATCTCAGACATTTAGGTGAAGAGAAACTCCTCGAAATTCTTCCTCAAGAAGTAGCTCTTTGTAAACTACATGAACATGTTGACCCTGCTAAAGAACTCATTCCCATAAAACCTGTTTCACACTACTCTATGGGTGGTATAGATGTTGATTATGCATTGGAAGTAAACGGTATAAAAGGATGTTTTGCTGTTGGTGAATGTTCTAACGCAAAAGTACATGGAGCTAATCGTCTTGGTGGGAACTCTTTGCTTGAGATCACTGCATTTGGAAAATTTGCAGGAGAAAATGCCTATAAACATTCTATTTATGCAAGTAGCAAACCAGCAGATGACAGACAACTCAAAATTGATACAGCACATATAGAAGAGTTATTTCAAAGAGAAGTAAAACTCAACTTCTATGAGCAAAGAGAAGCTTTGGGAAAACTTTTCTACTCTCATGTAGGTATCGTGAGAGAAAATACCAAATTAAATAAAACACTTGAAAAAGTTATTACGATGCAAGTGGCTCTCCCTCAAATGGGTATCGCCGACAAAGCTAAAGAGAATAACCAAAATCTCATAGAGTTTTTAGAATTCTCTAATGCGCTTCTGCTTGCCCCAACCACCATCTCTGCAGCCATTGCAAGAGATGAGAGTCGTGGTGCTCATTATAAACTAGGCTTTGAAACAGAAGATAATGAGAACTTTGCCAAACATATGGTTTTGCAGTGGAACAAGGAGATGAAATAATGCTTACTTTTATTAGATTTATTTTCATATCCACACTTATTTCTTATTCAAGCTTTCTTCTCTACTTTTTTAAAAAAAGTAGGCAAAAAGCGTCGTTACTCTCGAATCGCTTCGCTTTCAAGGGCGTTCGCAACGACAGTTTTTTTATTAATAGAGAGGGGGTACTATGAAAATAAGTATTCAAAGAGAAAAAAGCATAGAAACTTTTGAAGTCTCTAGTAACCTTACACTCCTTGCTGCCCTGTATGAGATAAAAGAACACAAAGATGCTTCATTGACATTCTCAGCAGGCTGTCGTGCTTCAGTGTGTGGAACTTGTGCTGT
>SOIK01000139.1 GCA_004377245.1 Sulfurovum sp.
ATGAAAAAAGTTGCTATCTCTGCCTGTCTATTGGGAGAAAAATGCCGTTATGATGCAACAGATAATTATGATGCAGCTTTGTTAAAAAAATTAGAAGGGGTTGAACGCATCCCCTTTTGTCCAGAAGATCATGCATTTGGTTCACCTCGTCCTACGATGGATCTGATACAGACGGAACAAGGACAAAAAGTCATCTCCAATATGACAGGAGCAGACCTTTCTGCTCCCATAAAACAATACGCTACAGAATTTTTTGACAAGCATCCAGATATTGATCTGTTTATAGGCAAGGACAGAAGTCCAAGCTGTGGAGTCTGTTCTGCTAGACTCTATGACCAAGAGAAAAATCTTTTAAGTGACAAAGAAGCAGGACTCATGGCAAAAGAGGCTAAAATACGAGGTATCAGATCTTTAGATGCAGAAGATTTTGTATCCACCATAAAATAACAAAAAAGGATTATATTTCATGAAATTATTATTTATTTTATTATTAAGCACACTTTTTCTAAGTGCAAATGTACAACAAGAGGATATTACCAAACAAGCCATAGTCAAGATATACTCAGTGGCTAAAATACCAAACTATCAAGCACCGTGGAGTAGTTCTATGCGTAGCAGTACAGGGTCAGGTGCTATCATTGAGGGAGGGTACATCCTTACCAATGCACATGTGGTAGCCAACCAGGCTTTTTTAGAAGTACAGCGTTACGGACAACGTAAACGCTATATAGCAAAGGTGTATGCAGTTTCTCATCAGGCAGATCTGGCACTTTTAAAAGTAGAGAAAAAAGCATTTTTTGAAGGAGTGAAACCATTGACTTTTGGCTCACTTCCCAATGTTGAACAAAAAATAGTTGTTTACGGTTACCCTATGGGAGGAAGTACGCTTTCTGCGACCATTGGTGTAGTCTCACGGGTAGAACATCATACGTATGCACATAGTGGAGAGTCTTTTTTGGCAGTACAGGTAGATGCCGCAGTAAATCCTGGGAATTCCGGAGGACCGGCACTCTCAGATGGAAAGATAGTAGGAGTGGTGATGCAAGTCATTAGCAAATCTCAAAATATTGGTTACTTAGTACCTGTAAATATGGTGCTGCATTTCATAAAAGATATGAAAGATGGAAAATATGACGGGATAGCGGATTTAGGGATAGGTACACAAAAACTGGAAAATCCTGCTTTAAGACGTTATTATGGGCTTGATGATAACATCAGTGGAAAACTTATCAATAAAGTTGTTCATAAATCATCGTTTGCAGGGGCACTTCAAGAAGGTGACATTTTAACTGCAGTAGATGGTCACAATGTGGAAGATGATGGTACCGTTGAGTTTAGAAAACATGAATATACCTATTTTCATCACTATGTAGATGCCTATCAAATGGGAGAGACGGTAGGTTTGGATATCATTAGAGATCAAAAACCCATGCATGTTGAGATTATGCTAAAACATACTGCTGATGATGTATATTTAGTCAAAACCACACGTTACGATACTATGCCAAGTTATTTTATCTATGGTGGCTATGTCTTTTCTCCACTCACACGAAATCTCATACGTTCTACAAACCGTAACCGTTTAAAGTTGAGTTCTATAGCTTCAAAGTGGCAATCAGACGATAAAAAGGAGGTAGTTGTACTCCTTAAAGTATTGGCCTCTGATATAAGCAGAGGGGACAATAACTTCGGTATGTGGCCCATAGATAAAGTCAATGGAGAAACATTTAAAAACTTTAAAGAGTTTTACCAAAAAATGGAAGCAGTGAAGAGTCAGTATATTGTTCTAGAAGATAATGATGGTGTGAAAGTAGTGATCGATAAAAAAGAGGCACA
>SOIK01000183.1 GCA_004377245.1 Sulfurovum sp.
TCATATCTTTGCATATGCACTTTAGCTTTTGATAAAAGTAAAATAATTTCATCTTCTTCAGTCATCTTAGATATTAGATCAATATTTCTTAACAATTCAGCCAAACCTATTTTGATACTATTATACTGTTCTCTAATATGTTCGTTTGAATTATTAGCATATTTTATTAAATTTTTTTGCAAATGCTGTGTATCTTTTACAGCTTCAACTATATCTCTATTTGCAAGTTTTATTTTATATAACTCTTCTATATCTTCAGGTGCCATTTGAGATTGTGCTTTGGTCGAAAAATCTATAATCTCTCCATAAATACCTTTTATGCGATGCTTATAAAAGTCATCAATATTAATAGAACTTTTGCTGTATGAGTCTGTGACTACCTCTTCCAGTGGCATGTCGGATATAATATTTGTTCTTTTTAAGTTTAGCCCATGAGTGATGATCTCAAAAGCATTTGTATACAGATGTTTTGTTTCCCTCACTATTGCGGCCATAGCAGTTGCAGGTAGTTCAAGAACTGAGTCGTTTAAGTATTGTACGGTATCAAAACTTGTAGTGTCTTCTGGATGTTTGTCTTTTAAAGTTCTTTCAAGAAATACCACAAGTTTTCCTATAAATGGAACCATTACGGCTACACCGATTATATTAAATATAGTATGAAAAACTGCAAGTTTTAATGTATAATTATCAGAAGCTATACCCATGCCATTACTGACAAAATCAACACTATACATGATTTGACTCATAAATATAATTGCAATAAGTCCTGTAGTTCCATTAAAAATCAGATGAGCACCTGCAAGTCTTTTCCCTACGATATTGGAACTCATGGACCCAATAATAGCAGTGATCGTTGTACCGACATTTGCTCCAATAGCAAGGGCTAAAGCATTTTCATAAGATATTTGACCTACTGAAAGTGCTGTAATTATAAGTACCAGTGTGGCATGAGATGACTGCATAACCACTGTTGCAAATATACCAATACCTGTAAAAATAAATAGGTATTTTAGTCCGGTTCCACCAAATGATGCTAAATCAATGGTACTTTTAAAAGCTTCAAATCCATCTTTCATATAATGAATTCCAAGGAATAAAAATCCAAGACCAGCAAGTATGTATCCTATACCTTTTAAAGATTTAGCTTTTTGGAAAATAAGTATCACACCAAATACAAGCATAGGCATAGCATAAGCAGATATCTTTACTTTTAATCCCAAACCGGCAACTAGCCAAGCCCCGGTTGTAGTACCGATATTTGCACCAAAAACGATCCCGATACCTTGAGCAAGACCAATGAGACCAGCTCCTAAAAACGAGATAGTAAGCACTGAAACCAAGGAACTTGATTGCATAACAGTTGTAGCAAGCATACCAAAACCGATACTTTTATAAAGTTTGTCGGTAGATTTTTGTAAAATCTTCTCTAATGTACCACCAGAGAAAGCTTTAAATCCTTCTTCAAGTGATATCATACCAAACAAAAAGATAGCAACACCTGCTGATATCTCTTTAAAATCTGGACTGATCCAGAATCCATATCCTAGTACGATTAAGATACTAGGTAAAAAAATTCTTCTTAACATTAAAGAACAATACCTCTAATCATAAAGTATATCGCTGCGGATAAGACAGCAGCTGCTGGAACTGTGATGACCCAAGCTGCAATGATCTTTTTCACAGCTTCTCTTTTTACATATTTGACTTTTCGAGCACTTTTTAGATGTTTTTTAGCCTCTTTTATCAGAGCTTCTTCTTCATCGATCATTTTGTAAAGATCAACGATCCTTTCGTAATCTGCTTTTTTCTTTTCCTCTTTTGCTTCCAGAGTTTTA
>SOIK01000121.1 GCA_004377245.1 Sulfurovum sp.
CAACACCTCCCATCAAGAAGGCAAAATGTACTTATCTCTGCGACACTCACAGGATCTGTGAAACGACTGGCAGAGCAGATACTCCACAGACCTAAACTCATAGAAGTGGACAGTATGGGTACATCGGCTCACTTAGTAGAACAGATAGTCTACCCTGTAGAAAAAGAGAAGAAGACAGAACTACTCTCATACCTCATAGGGTCTCGTAACTACAAGCAAGTCCTTGTCTTTGTACGTAAAAAAGAGGTTGCAGATGAAGTGTGCGCGGAGTTGAATCTCTCCGGACTTAAAACATCTGTTATTCATGGAGGTAAAAGTTCTGGAGAGAGGAGTCGGGCATTAGAAGGTTTCAAAGAGGGAAAAGTACGTGTACTTGTAGCCACAGACATCGCAGCACGTGGACTTGACATCCCAACACTTGGTGTGGTGATGAACTATGATATTCCTCACGTCACAGGAGACTATATCCACCGTATCGGTCGTACGGGTAGAGCAGGGGCTAAAGGGTTAGCGATTACCCTCATATCACCTACTGAGATGGTTGCACTTAAAGATGTAGAACGTCTGATGGGTAAAACCCTACCACAAGAAAAGCTAGAAGGCTATGCTCCTAAAGTGATACTCACACAAAAAGGTGCGCGTAAAAAACCTAATGAACATAAAAATACGGATGGGGCTTTTGGTAAAAAAAAGAAAAAGTCCAGTATTGCTCCAAAGAGTAAAAAACGTAAGACGACTAAACGTGATGGGTTTAAGGCATATGATGCTGCTAAACCCAAGTCAGATAAAAAAGATAAGAAGAGGGGAAGAGGAAAACGTTAGTTTAACAATAGATTTAAGTTATACTAGTATAATTTCAAATTATAAAATAATAATCTATGGAGTTTTCATGAAACAGATTCTTTCTCTTTTTTTACTTACATGCGCTGTATATGCAAACCACACTTTTGAACCCAGTGAGACTTGCAAAAGTTGTCACCCCACTATCTATAAAGAGTTTAAGTCAACACAACATGCCAAAGCATCTATATTTGAAGATGAGATACATGCGGCTGTGTGGAAAAAACACCCTAAAAATACAAAACTGGAGTCTTACGCCTGTGCCAAGTGTCATACACCTGCTGCTTCTAATTTGGATGCATTAGTAACAAAGCACAATGGTGTAGTACCTGATGCCAACAACAGTACGCAAAGGGAGGGGATCTCTTGTGCTTATTGCCATAGAATAGAGTCTATCAAACATGACTGGATGATGAATATCAATGTTGTCTCAAAAGAAGAAAAATCTTATTTTGGTTCACTCAAAGAGCATATTGAGTCACCATTTCATAAGATCAAAACAGATAGTGCACATTTTAATAGTGGCAATGTATGTATCGGTTGTCATTCACATAAGAAAAATAAGTTTGATATGAATGTCTGTTCGACAAATATTAAACATGAGCTTGATGGTAGTAATTGTGTAAGTTGTCATATGCCAAAAGTCAAAGGGAGTGTTTCAAACTTGAATGAGACGAAAGAACATACTTTTCATGGATTCCCTGGAACACATTCTCATCAAGATATGTTAAGTCAGTATGTTGGTATTGAACTTAAAGAAAGTGCTGCTAAATTTGATGTCATTATCGACAACAAAAGCTCTCATGCATTGTCACTGCATCCTATGCGTGTGATGCAGGTAAGAGCTAAAGTGATAAGAGATGGGAAGACAGTAGCGTTAGAAAATAAGAATTTTGCAAGAGTCATCGGTGCAGATGGCAAACCAACACCTCCTTGGTTGGCAAAAGAGGTAGTAAAAGACACAGCAGTTAAAGGCAATGAAAAAAGAGTT
>SOIK01000202.1 GCA_004377245.1 Sulfurovum sp.
TTTTTAAAAGCTTTAGTGGCTGAGGATGTAGGCAGAGGTGATCTTTTTTCTCGTATAAGTACAAGTAAGCCTATACGTGCATATATTATCGCTAAGAGTGATGGGGTTTTTGCAGGACAAGCGTATGTGGAAACCTTTGCTAAGATGTATGAGTTATCGTTGGAGTGGAAAGTAGAAGATGGGAGTACCTTTGTAAAAGGTGAAAAACTACTCTACATCTCTGGTGATTCTAAAACAAT
Organism: Sulfurovum sp.; assembly: GCA_004377245.1. Classification (GTDB taxonomy): domain Bacteria; phylum Campylobacterota; class Campylobacteria; order Campylobacterales; family Sulfurovaceae; genus Sulfurovum. The sequence goes on from SOIK01000202.1 coordinate 240, forward strand.
TCTCTCTTTGGAGCGTTCTATCCTCGATATGGTACTTCATGCAAGTTCTATAGCAACTTTGACAGCTCAGTATGTGGAAGCCATTAAAGAGACAGGCGTAAAACTCTTAGATACCCGAAAAACAAGACCACTACTTCGTGAGTTTGAGAAGTATGCTGTACGTTGCGGTGGAGGGATCAACCACCGTATGGGACTTGATGATTGTTTGATGCTAAAAGATACACATCTGCAAACCATTGATGATTTGGATGCTTTTATGAAAGAGGTACGCCAAAAGATACCATTTACCTCAAAAGTAGAGATTGAGTGTGAGAGTTTAGAGATGGTTAAACGTGCGATGAAAGCAGGTGCAGATATCGTGATGTGTGATAATATGTCTTTAGAAGAGACCAAAGAGGTTGTAGCCTTTAGAAATGAAAATTACCCGCATATCTTACTTGAAGCCAGTGGTAATGTAACACTTGACACTATAGCATCTATAGCAACAACAGGAGTAGATGCCATCAGTTCAGGCTCTGTGATACATCAGGCAAATTGGATTGATCTTTCCATGAAAGTAGAAAGTGGAAAGTGAAAGGTAGAAAAGTAATAGAGTGTTAACACTATTATAGTATAGTAAAAAAAAGTTGAGGATGACAATGACAACAACACTGTTTCCTTATGAGGAAGTAAAAGCAAAAATACAGAGTGCTGAGTGTATTACCATACTTTCTCATCTTAACCCTGATGCGGATGCTTTAGGTACAGCGCTAGGTATCTATACTTTGCTAAAAAAAGATAAAACAAAAAGAGTCGAAGTAGTGAATGGTTCAAAAGCTTTGCCTCTTCATCTTAATTTTCTGCCCGGTTTTGATAAAATAAAACATCAAATAGAGTATGAAAATAGTTTGATTATCTCTTGTGACTCTGGAAGTATAGATAGACTAGGGTTTGACCTTGATGGTAGAGAGATAATTAACATAGACCATCATCGAAGTAATACGCGGTATGGAAGTATTAATATTATTATGGCGGACCATGCTTCTTCTTCACAGGTAGCATTCGAACTTTTCAAAAAGTTGTATACTATAGATGCAGACGCAGCGACTTGTTTTTATACGGCATTGCTTTCAGATACAAGGTACTTTACGACTACAAGTGTAAACAGAGAGGTATTTGATGTGGCACGTGCATTGGTTGATGCAGGTGCAAAGCCAGATACTATAGCTTATCACTTTACACAAAGACGTCCTTTAAGCTCTTTGCGTATTTTAGAAAAAGCTTTAGGAAGTTTGACGCTGCATGAAGAAGCAAAAGTGGCGGCATTGATGGTGACAAAAGAAGACATAGAGGCTACAGGTGCTAGAGTACCAGATATGGAAGGCATTGTTGATTATGCAAGGTCTTTAGTGACTGTTGAAGTAGCAATTTTTGCTATGGAGTTAGATGAGGGGATTCGTATCTCTTTACGTAGTAAAAGTGTGGATGTAAGTCAAGTTGCCTTTGCCTTTGGTGGAGGTGGACATAAAGTCGCAGCAGGTTTCACCATGAAAGAAAGTGGATTACAAGAAAGTATAGATACAATTTT
>SOIK01000016.1 GCA_004377245.1 Sulfurovum sp.
CTTACAACCGCTGCACTGGTTTTTTCTGGATGTAGTAGTAAACAATATTTTGAACCAGAGCAAACCTATTCGGCATCAAGTGCTTCATCTTCTTATGGTAGTACTATTGTTGATCTCAGTAGAGATGGTGCTACACTAAAAAATGGTCAGTATATAGGGAAGCAGGGAGTAAGTAGTCTTACACTTGGTGATGGGTATAGATTTTTGAGTGAAAGTTCTGCTTATGTGTTGGCAGGTAATGCTGAGGGTGTATTAAGGGTCATCGATAAAAGCACAGGAGAACCTGTACGTGCAGTGTCACTTCATGTTCCTATAGTCTCTGCAACAATCAGACAAGGGGTGATCGCTTATATCTTAAACAATAATACCTTTGGTATCTATCAAATAGAAGATAATAGAAAAGTGGTAGAAAACCGTTCAGAAACTACCTATGCCATCGATACAAGAGCTGCAAGTCCAATGTTCATAGATAACTTAGCAGTGATGCCGATGCTTGATGGAAAACTTATTATCTTAAATTCAGCAGGTGATGCTGATAATGCAAAAGTAGTCTATCTTAGTAGTGAAAAAGTCTTTAATAATGTAGTTTATCTGTCTCGTATGGGCAACACAATGGTAGCGGCTACACCAAAGAGACTTATTGCATTGGGTAGCGGTGGTCAAAAAGAGTATCGTGCAAATATTTCTGAAGTAACTATGGTGAATGGAACTATTTATCTCTTTACTAAAGAGGGTGAAGTAGTTAGACTTGACACTGCGCTTCAGTCACTTGCGAAAAAGAAATTTAAATATGCACACTTCTCTGCTGCTACAGCATTTGGTGGAAGAGTCTTTGCTCTAGATCAGCAAGGTTCACTTATCGTACTTTCTGCAGACTTGAGTAAACATAAGATATATGATCTTGGATCTGTAGATGCCCCGGCATTTATTACAGGAACTAAACTTTATAAAGATGGAAAAGTCATCGAACTATCTAAATTAGGTTATGAATAGCAATCTGCTTGTCGCCTTTGAAGAGTATCTGAGTGTCACTAAGGCACTTGATACTCTTACGGTCTCCTCCTATATAAGTGATTTAAAACAGCTTGAAGAACTTACCAAAAAAAACCTCACAAAATTAGATACCACAGACGTGTTAAAGTTTTTAGCCACATTTGAAAACAAGCGAACTCTCAACAGAAAACTCTCAGCTATCAATACCTTTTTTCACTTTTGCCACTTACAAAACTTTACACATGAAAAAATAAAAATCCCTATGGCAAAAGTACCGAAAAACCTTCCTAAGTATGTAAATAATGAAGAGATACTGTTAGCTATAAAAAACATCGATAGAAGTACACTTATAGGTTTACGTGACTATGCACTGATACTCTTTTTATATGCAAGTGGTTGTCGTATCTCGGAAGCATTAAGTGTCGAAAGAGGTGACATTGTAGAGGGATGGCTGAAGATACGTTTTGCTAAAGGAGAGAAGGAGCGTATGGTACCTTTGGCACCTGTAGCATTGGAAGCTTTAGAAGCCTACATGAAAGAACAAGATATGAATAGTAGTTTTATATGGCTCAATTATCATGGTGAACCATTAAGCCGTATTTCTGCCTATAAGATAGTCAAAAAATATTTGGGTGTTTCTCCTCATGTACTACGACACTCTTTTGCCTCTTCTCTCATCATCGGTGGTGCAGATTTACGTGTAGTGCAAGAGTTATTGGGACATAGTTCACTGGAGACCACACAGATATACACACATATTCAAAAACAAAACTTGGCTGATACGATGCGAAGTTTCCATCC
>SOIK01000171.1 GCA_004377245.1 Sulfurovum sp.
GATCCCAAAAACCGTTGGGCATTGAAAGAATATAATGCCAGAGGCATAGGTAGAAACCCGGATAATTACGGACAGGTCGATATGTATCTCTTGGTTAATGATAATGAGGAGATAGAAAATGTGGGGTATGAATTTAAGGGTTGTCCAACGATCTCTTTTTCTGCTTCAATATTTACAGAAGATATCAAGGGGCTTCCTTTGGAGGAAGCATTTCTTATGACACAAACCTCTTTAGATGAGATGGCCGCCAAAGATAATTGCGAAGAGTGTACGGCGATGATCTTAGTAGCTTTTTTGGCTGCCTATGAAAACTATCAAAACAGGAAAAAGGATATTGATGAAGAATATACTTTAAAAATGTTAGAGACAACCTTGCAGTTTGCACAACAATCTTGTGGATAGAAAAAATATATCAACTCAAAAAAAGGATAAAAAATGAATCAAAATGAAATACTAGAAAAGTCAAAAGAGAAAAGAACAAAATGTATCGTCTACACAAGGGTGATGGGTTACCATAGACCGGTTGAGAGTTTTAATATCGGTAAAAAAGGTGAGCATCAAGAGAGAAAGTTTTTTCTTGAAAAAGCATCACAAGCCAATGCTGCTTAGACCTATTTATGATATTACTCCCTTTACAGCCTTAGATTACCCCGATCACCTGGCGACCATTTTTTGGTTTGCCAAGTGTAATATGCGTTGTGTGTATTGCTACAATAAAGATATTGTATTTGGAGAGGGGAAGATAAGTGAAGAAGAGGCATTAGCTTTTTTAGATAGTAGAGTAGGACTTCTTGAAGGTGTGGTTTTGTCCGGAGGGGAAGCTACACTCTACGGTGATCTGGTAGAGTTCTGTAAAAAGATCAAGCAGAAGGAATTTAAGATCAAACTGGATACCAATGGATTAAACCCTGAAATGATCCGGGTGTTGGTAGAAAACAGACTGGTTGATTATATCGCGCTTGATTACAAGGCGCCCAAAGAGAAGTATTATGAGATAACAAAAGATAAACATTTTGACAGTTTCTCTAAGACACTCAATTTTTTAATACAAAAACAGTTCCCTTTTGAGGTGAGAACAACGGTTCATAGTGATCTGTTAAGAGTAGAAGAAATTAATAGGATCATTAAAGATCTGCTCAAAAGAGGATACAGTGGTACGTATTATTTACAACCATTTGTCTTTACAGAGAATACAATAGGAAAAGTTAAGGAAGAAAAAAACCCTTTTGATGTATCCCAACTTTCTCATGAGTTGAAAGTGGTTTGGAGAGCATAGAGGGAAAGCTTCTTTTTTAACACGTACGTGTATATCTCCTAAAGCCTTAATCTTTTTTCTTTTTCATCCACTTCTTAAAGGGTTGTAGTGAGTCAATATAATCAGCCACATCTTTAAACTCTTGATCTTCCAAAGGGAGTGTTGGCATTGCGTTGGCACTGTATCCAAATGCTTCGTAGAACTCATAAGGGTCTCTAGCGTAGTCTTCTATCTCTTTTTTCTTTCTTGTGTAGGAGACTATATTGAGGTCTGGTCCCATAGCACCGCCTCCAGTAACCGTATGACATATGGCACAGTTTGCAGCATAAACAGCTTTTCCTTTTTCTACATCTGCCAGTAAATTTGTACCTATTAAAAATGCCAGTAAAATTGTTATTTGTTTCATAAGTATATTCCTCATATAAAATTTAATTAGGATAAAAATACTCCTAATTAGTCTTAAACGAAATATAACGGAATAGTCTTAGAGATTTCTTGATATAGATCAATAAATAGGATAAAAATACTCCTATTTAAAAAAGTATGCTATTTTTCTATCTAAAGAGATTGATAAGTATCAAGTTTTGATACTTATCAATTCAGTGATCATATTTTTTCATTATAATCATATATGATAAAATTTTTATTTACTCTATGTCTTCTCACTATATCCATGAATGCCAATCATATCCATTGGCTGGGAAACTATGATAAAGCTTTGCAAAAAGCTCAAAAAGAACATAAACCTCTTATGGTACTCTTGGTTAAAAAAGAGTGTCCATCTTGCAGTGATGTTATCAAAGAGTATTTTATGGGACGGGAGTATGTTACACTTTTGAATCAAAAGTTTGTTTCGGTTATCGTGACTTATGAGGGGAGAGGAAGTTATCCTATTGAGATGTTTTATTCGACGAGCTTTCCCACACTCTTTTTTGTAAACAGTCAAACAGAGTGTTTTTTATCCAAACCTCTATATGGCAAGTCGATAGATGAGAAAACAATAGAAAATATTTTAAAGGAGTTATTATGAATTCATTTATGAAAGTATTGGGTATTACTATTGTTGTGATGGTGTTACTGTTATCGCTACCGACTATTTTACCTAAAAAAGCACCCAAAGAATTAAGTGATGCGATGCTGAGAGAACGAGCCTTATCGACAAATATGTTGCCAGTTCCCAAAACCTATGAAGCATTATTGAAAGTAGTTGATAATCCAGATAACCTTATGAGTAAAGAGAAAATAGCACTAGGCAAAGAGCTCTTCTTTGACCCTCTTTTATCGCAAGATAAAGATATAAGCTGTGCTTCATGTCATAAGTTAAAAGAGGGTGGTGATGATAACCTTCCTACGGCCATAGGACATCAAGGACAAGCCAATCCTTCTCATCTCAACTCTCCTACGCTACTTAATGCTGCTTTGGCTAAGTCTCAATTCTGGGATGGAAGAGCCAAAGATGTGGAGGAGCAGGCAGGGGGACCGATCCAAGCACCTTTTGAGATGCATATGACACCGCAAGAGGTAGTAGCCAGACTCAACGATCATCAGGCTTACCCAGCTAAATTCAAAGAAGTATTTGACGCTCAGGGTGTGACTTTTAAACAGGTACGAAATGCCATAGGTGCCTATGAACGAACTCTTTTGACAAGAGGCGCTTATGATAGGTTTTTAGAGGGTGATAATGATGCCATAAGTCCGCAAGCCAAAAGAGGGATGACACTTTTTCTCACAGCAGGCTGCAAGGGTTGTCATACTGGTATGAGTGTAGGAGGACAGAGCATACAGAAGTTTCCATTGAGAAGCTACTTTGCTGATTATATTGGTTTGTTATATTCTCCAGATATCACTCTCAAAGAGAGCCCATTTCCATTTGAAAATGTTGGAGGGTTTTTAGGGCGAGATGATACGTTGAGGTTCAGAGTACCTGTCTTACGTAATGTCACTAAAACAGCACCTTACTTTCATAATGGTTCTGTAGAAAAGCTGGAAGAGGCAGTACGGATCATGAGTAAGTACCAGATCGGTAATGAGTTTACACCTAAACAAATAGATGATGTAGTGGCATTTTTGAAAACACTTGAGGGGGAGTTGGTGGAGTATGAGATTAAATAACTCAACTTTTGCACATACGTCATTCTCGGGCTTGACCCGGGAATCTACAAGGTTATGTATCTTGAGTATATCTGAATTTTAAGGTAGTTTGAATTGTGGATCCCCGTATCAAGTACGAGGATGACGCATAGGATTTAAATCGTAAATCTCTTCTTAGTCAGTACGATAAATTCAGTTGCACTCTTATCTGTAATATTAAGCTTCTTAGCTGCTTTTGGATTCACAACATAGTATCCGAACTTCACTACAACTGTATCACCTTTTTGGAGTACTGTATCATATTTTACTTCACGTGTCTCATGTGCTTTTATAGATGTATCAGAGATGATGGCATCTGCTAACCATGGCATAGATGGCTTACCGTCAGTTCCGATAACTCTTGCAAAAGATTCCGTTTTGAGCTCTATAGTCTTACCATCTCTCTCTATGCTTACTCTTAGTTGATTGAGTCTTAGAGGTTGAGGGAAAAGTGTATGTGTCGCTTCATTTTTAATGTTTACATCAAATCCATTGGCATTTTGTTCTACAGATAGTTTTATATACTTTGAAAGTAGGGCTGGTGTAGAATTATGTATGCTTTGACCATGAAAAGCATGTGTGGCACTCTCTTTTTGATTGGCAAGTGATCCTTGAACTTGAGGTAAGTGGCAACTTACACAACTCTCTTTAGAATCACCTTGTTTTACTTCAAGGTCACATACTACGAAGCCTTTACTATTTTGTTTGTGAGAGTGACAGCCCATACAAGAGTCACCATTATAGTAGCCCTCATTGCTGTAGTCTATGTCATGGTATGGTGAACCTGATTTTGTTGTAAACATACCAAAAAAGTGGCTCTCTTCTTTAAATTCAACTTTTGTCCCTTTTAAGGCTTTATCTGCAGAGAAAAAAGTCTTTGGTTTGGTAGTGAGTATATTTTTATTAGATTTAACATGCTTCTCAACACTTTGTATCTTGTGACATTGTTGGCAGGAGATAGGCTCAGTTTGCTGTATCTCATTATCTGCAAGTTTGCTTTTACCATCCATTACATTATGGTCTGAAGGTGTATGACACTTAGCACACGTGTAGTTCCCTTTGGCTTTTGCAGGATGTTTGTCCCATACAGCTTTATGTACAGCATCTTTATAGATAGATGATTTACTATGTATAGAATTCTGATATTCTGCGTAAATAACAGGGTGACAGGTTTTACAGGTTGTATTTTCCAAAGCAGCTTGTGTTTGTGATGTTGCTACAAGTAGTAGCAAAAAAGTAATCCATGATTTCATAGATAAGTTCCCCTTTTAATAATTATAAGTTCGGCATTGTACCAAATCGGAGAAAATTTGTCTTGATTTAAATCAAGTAGATAGGATACTTTAATCATAAATTATTCAACTCTTGTTTAAAATCAACTTTCCAACATCAAAAAATTGTTATCATCCTTCTATTATATTAAGGATGAAAGTTATGAGAAAAATATTAACTACTTTTTTTATCATCTTAACGCTATCATTGCCACTATTAGCACAGAGTGGGAAAAAAGTATTTGAGACTTATTGTTGGGGATGTCACCATCAAACAGCAGTAGCATTTGGACCCTCTTTTGCTGAGATAGCTTCAAAGAGAAACGCAGATGAGATACGAGCGATGATCACTGATCCCGCTTCCGTCTCTAAAGCCTTTGGCTATAAACGTAATGCGATGCCGGCTTTTACATTAAATGAAGAAGAGCTCAAAGCGATTACAAGCTATATTTTAAGTTTCAAATCTGTACAGCCTGAAAAAGAAGATCAAAAACAAAAGCAGGATAAAATTAAAATTATTCCAAAAGCATATCCCAATATCGCAAAAAATAAAGAGGTAAAATAATGTTCAGACTCTCCAATCTATTAAAGACAGTAACCGAGGGGAAGCCTGCACGGGTACTTGATGGAAGTATAGCTATTTGGAATTTTACCAATCGCTGTAACCTCTCCTGTCTTCACTGCTATTCAAAAGCGGATTTGGATGCAGTAGATACACTTACGACAGATAACATCATGGATACACTTCCTAAACTCAAAGCCAATGGCGTGAAGTTCCTTATCTTTTCAGGTGGGGAACCACTTACAAGAAAAGATATTTATGACATAGCTGCACGTTGTAAAGAGTTAGGTATTGTCACTTATCTTTCTACCAATGGGCTCTATGTCAAAAAGAGTAATGCGGAACAGATCTTAGATACTTTTGACTATATTGGTATCAGTATTGATGGTAGTCCTGATGTACATGATGCATTTCGTGGACTTAAAGGTTCATTTGTAGAGTCTATGAAAGCGGTTGATCTGCTTAACAGTTATGGAAAAACAAAAGTGGGTATCCGTTTCACCATTACTAAAGATACCTATGATGATCTGGCATTTATCTTTGACTTGGCAGAGAAACATAATATCCCAAAAGTCTATATCTCTCACCTTGTTTACAGTGGTAGAGGTTTAGAAAATTTGGAAATGGACTTGACCAAAGAGCAGCGTATCACAGCAGTGAATTACAT
>SOIK01000026.1 GCA_004377245.1 Sulfurovum sp.
TAATTCTGGGCATCTACGATAGCCGCACCTTTTGTTTTAAGTGCAACTGCTGTACCTTGCCATGTATCACCACTGTCTAAAAGAAGTACATTCTCTTTACCTCTCTCTTTTTTGACATGATCAATGATAGGTTTCATATGAGCGATTCCACCCATTTTCCCAAACTTCTCAGCAAGTGCTTCAAAGTTATTATGTGTATCAAAATACTGGTCTAACGAACCAGACTCAATACCATAATAACTTTCAAAACTATCCCCACAGATAAACCCTGGTGTTCCCACTAGGTTTTTTGCAGAGATAAGCGTAGAAGGCTCACGCCAATAGAGCGGCTTAATGTGTGCATGTAAATCACAGATATGTAAAATAGTAGCTTTCCCTTTAGCTTCAAAATCAACTACATCAGAAAAGCTAAGCTTCTTAATACGCTCTTTCCCTGCTTCACCTGCAAAAAGATTTGTCCCTCCAGTTGCACCTAACAAACCAAGTGCTGCTGCAATCTGAAGGAAATCTCGTCTATTAATATCCATCTTATCCCCCTATCTTTTTAAACCAGGGATTGCGATAGGTTGCTTATGTTCTTGAGCTAACGTTGAAACATATACTTCAAGCCCTACCATCTCTTTAGAACCAATAGGAATTACTTTAAGCAATGCATTTTTCATACATCCTTGAAATCTTCTTTGCAGTGTTCTAAGACTGGATTTTGTCATACGATACGCTGGCCAAGTTGCGCCGGCACCTGCTGCACCTAAGTCTGGAAGAGGCTGTGTTCTAAGTACCATTCCTACGATATCTTTACTATGACAACTTAAACAAGAAAGTCCTCTACCACCTCTAGCTGTCTCAAATGTTTTTTTACCCAAGTCATACGATGCTTTGATATATTTATCCGCATTAATGTCAATTGTAAATTGTTCATCATTTGCTAAAGATTTTACATAAGCCAACATAGAGAACATTTTTTCACTTTTAAGCTTGGTTTTCTCTTTACCTTGCTCTACTTGCATCGCTTGAAGGACCTGATCTACACCTACAACATTACCCAGTTTTTTAATGTATCTTGGAAAACCGGCAATGTATTTAGGTAACTCTTTTTCACTTACACCTAAAAATTTTGCTAAAGCTTCTTCTCCACCAAGTGTCTCTTCTAGTATCTCGCCACCCTCTTCTACATAAATATCAGCAGGGTTATTCTCTAACATCTCTGTATACATCGCTCTATCAGCATCACTCATAGCAAACTGCTCTCCTGCAGTTGCAAAAGTCACTAAAATGGCTAATGGAAGTATTACTCTTTTCATGACTTATCCTTTTGGTTTAAGTTTTTTACTTTTCGTATTTTTTTCACCTGTATTATCTGTATAATCTACAGTGATTTTCCCTTTTCCTGTTACTTTATAGTTCACAGAGAAGTAAGGGTTTGTAGAGACAGTCTCCCATACTTTCATAGTTGTAAATGGTTTACCATCAAAACTGAATGTTATATTGTCTATATAATGAGCTGGTTTGATTTTTCCTGTTTTCTTGTCTTTTTTAAGACCTGTCTCCATTGGGTGAATTACAATAAAGTCTACCTTTACAGTATCACCAACTTTAAACTTCTTTGGTTTGATTTTTATCATTGATTTTCGTGCTTCTGCCATTTTTAATCCTTTAATACTTTTTGTTATTTATATTGCTTATGTTGTCAAGTTTAAGAAAATCAACCACATCCACCGATTGTTACCTTCACACTCTTCGCTGCTCTAATAAATGATCCATCACTGAGTTCAGCTAAACCGACAACCTCTTGTGTTCCACCAAGTTTGATTCTGGTAGCAAAGTATGCTTTACCATTGGCTGGCGTGAGCATGACATCCACACATCTTGAGTTACCATTTTTAGCAGCAAGTACATGGATGGCTTTTACATAATTGTTCTCTTCCATCGGATGATCAACATTTACTTTTACAGGAACAACAGCACCGTTTTCTGCGATTTCAGGTACGGTGAGTTGTACCTTATCACTATCTTTGGCACCTTTCCCCCCTGTAATCGCATCAATTGCTGCATCAATGGTTAAAGCATTTGGACTTTTTGGGGCTGTCTTTTTTGCTTCTTCTTTTGCCATTAAAGCTACAGGAGTCACTGTTGCAGCTACTGCTGATGCTGCCAACATACTTTTAATAAATTTTCTTCTTTTCATTCTCTATTTCCTTTTTACTTTTTATTCTTTATTTCTTTACAGAAACAACATATGATGAAAGATCACAAATTTCTTGTTCGTTAAAGAGTTTTGTTGTAAGGTTCACTGTCATATGTGTATTAGCATTGTCTATACGAGGATCGGCAATTTTCTGATATACAAACTGATTATCTCTCACTTTTGTATCGATGAACATTGCTTTATATCCTGTCAAATCAGGACCAATGTTCCCACCACCTTTAGCACCTTCTATGTTGTGACAAGCAACACAGTTACCATATTGCTTAGGCTTCTTTTTCACTTTTCCATCTTTACCTTTTGTCTCAACAAATCTTGCCAAACCTTTAGGTGGTGTTTTCTTTGCTTTTTTACCATTGAGATTATGGAAGATAAACTCTCCTCTTGCGATAGACTCTGCATTTGAGCTTACACACCCTTTTGGCATTGTGTATGTCGTTGCTGCAGCAAGTAAATCTTTCTCTATTAATTTACTTGCATCTGGCATATCATACGCCTTAGTCAAATCTGCTGCATTCACAAGTACTGATGTTGAAAGTAACATCGTAGCACAAGTTAAAAATCTAAATTTTCTTTGCATTTACGCTCCTTTTAAATAGTTTCAAGGGCATCTTAACAAAGAAGTGTAAAAAAAGTGTAAAAATATGAATAAGAAGTGATAATTTTTTATTATTTAGGAAGAAAAGTATAACGAAAGGTAGTGCCTTCGCCTAGTTTTGAAGTAACTTCAAGCAAGATATTTTCTTCATCTGTAATCTGCTTGACGATATTGAGTCCTATACCAAAGCCCCCTTTGGCTTCATTTTCTCTATAATATCGTGAAAATATTTTTTCGACATTCTTGATCCCTACCCCATAATCTCTTACTTCAAAAACAATATACCCGTCATCTTCATAGAGTTTAATCTCAACATGGCTATTGTCATTGCTGTATTTTATAGCATTCGAGATAGTATTGTCTACAATGCGTTGCAATTTAGTCTTAGAAAAAGCGTACGTCACTTCAGAGGGAATATTTGTATCTAAATTTATCTGCTTAAGATTTGCAACCTCTTGAAAATAATCTACTCTATTTTGGATAAATTCACTAAAATTAATCACCTGTACTTTATGTTCCACCCTACCTTGTTTAACAAGATAATCCATATCATTATAAATGGTTGCAAGTGTTTTTGATGCCGATTTTATACGCCATAGATATTTATTTTCTCCATACTTATTGGCAAAAAGGTCTGCATTTAAGTTGATGATAGTCAATGGTGTATTTATCTCATGCATGGAGTCTTTTATAAAGTTATCTAGCTGAGTGTTAAGCTTTTCAAAGGGAGCAGAGAAGTTTTTAAGTAACAAAAGTGAAAAAATAAACAGTGCTATAATAATAGCAATCATCATACTCAAAGTAAAAAGATAAATATCGTTTGCAGTATGTATGGTTTCTACAAGTAAATAACTTGCACCAAAATAATACGACTCAGCAAGTGGATATACATAATAATATCGATTCCCCTTATGATGGAAACCCTCTGTGAAAGAAGAGGGTTCAAACTCTAAAGTACTAAAAATAATTTGATATTTATCATTATACAGTGCAGCTCTATACTCTTTATATCTTGGAAAATGATACACTTTATCACTGTTTTTATAACGCTGCATAGAGATGATGATCTTTTTAGACTGTGACTCAAGAGAGAGTTTTACTTTTGCTTCATCTATCTGTAGCAGTAGTAACACATACGTAACAAGGGGTACAATAAGCAGTACAGCAAGTACAGCTGTATAGATCAACGCATATTTACGGGCAAACTTTTTAGAATCAAAGATCAATGCTATATCCTAGACCACGAATATTTTTGATAAAATCATGTTTCAGTTTTTTACGTAAGTTACCTACTTGTACTCGTATATTGGTCGGGTCGATCCACTCACCCCATATCTCTTCCCAAAACATTTCATAGCTTACGACATTTCCTCTTTGCTTAATAAGCAGTTCTAAAATTTTTGTTTCTGTTTTTGATAATGGTATATTTTGACCTTCAAGGGTAAGTTTCATCTTTTTAAGATCATAGCTATAACCAAATGGAAGCTCTATACTCTCATCAGAAGAAGAAAAACAGTGTAATTTTATAACTTGCTCCACACGTAGTTTCAACTCCGCCAAATCAAAAGGTTTACGTATGTAATCACAAGCACCACATTCATAACCACGACTTAAATCATCTATGTCAGTAAGAGAGGTAATAAAAATGGCTGGTGTTTTATTGCCATCTTTACGCAATAACTCAAGCATCTCAAAACCATTTTTTTCTCCAGGTACCTTAACATCTAAAAGTAGTAAATCATATACGGTTTCATAGATAGCATCATATGCTTCCTCTGAATGAGAAAAACAGTTCACTTCATATCCACAATCTTCTAAAAACTCTCGCATACTTATCGCAAGTATAGATTCATCTTCTAAGATAAGTATTTTCATTCTATTGCTCCAATTTTCTTTTCATTATGTTCATTTGAGAGGATAATATCAATCAATTCATCTTTACTATATTCTCCTAATATCTCTTTTGCTTCAGATTCCAACTCTATCTTATCCTCTTTATTAAGTTTTGGAAGAAGCCCGATCAAGTCTTTATCATAACCACTGCGAAAACTACCATAAGGATGCTCCCATGATGCAACGACCTGCTCTATATCCGCATCTGAAAACTGAGTGAAGAATGAAACACTTTGATTGGCTTTTTCATATCTTTTCAATGCCTCGCTAGAGAGTGTGATCAGATAAACCCCTATCTTTTCCCCCTCTCCATTATACATAGGTTCCAAAAGATACAGCCTATCGTTTTTATACACATAACTCTTAGTCAAAAGGGTATTCCAATCTATTTTTTCTATTTTATTTTTGAGTTGTTGATTAAAGTTTTGGTTGACTATCACATGTTCATGCAAGAGTGGAAAATCACGCATCAACTCTGCCTGTTTCAAATAACACTCATCCATCAGTGCAAAAAGTTCTATCCCTTTTTTGTGTAGTTTGGCAGCAAATTCATCTACAAATTTAATCACTTCCAAATATCCCAATAACTTACCTCCGCTTCGTATAGGTATCGTTGCTTTAAAAGTAAGTAATCTACCTATTTCCATACCTACTTTAGGTTGTTTGCTCCGCTTAAGTGTCTTAAGGTCATCCCGAAACCACCAGATAGGCATCCCTTCAAAACCTTCATTCCAACTACGTGCAAAGATAAAGAAATCCGGAGAGAGTACTTGCAGTCTTAGTGATTTGAGATGGGTATATTTTTTAAAACGTTTGGTAATCTTGCTAAGAATACTGTATCCCTTAGCCTCATCCTCAGATATCAATGCATTTTTAAGTTCACCATCTTCAGAGAGTGCCAATGAAAAAGAGAGCAGATCTGCCATCTCATACGCAAGTCCTGCTCTAAAATTACTCACTACATGGTCACCTAAACTCTCTAATCTATCTTCCTTACTTTGCTTTACAAAGAAAAAAATAGAAATAAGAAGAATAACTAACACCAAAAAAGTCATCAATAAAGAGATTTTATTAAAATATTTCATAGTTGAATGCTACGAGACAAAGACTATATTTGGGCTTAAATAC
>SOIK01000277.1 GCA_004377245.1 Sulfurovum sp.
ATCGTATCATTAAAGATATAGATACGTTGTGTCACATAAGCTATCTTTTGGTGTAGGGAAGTAAGGGTAAATACTTTATTGTCTGTACCATTGATAAGAATTTTCCCTTCCTTTGGGTCATAAAATCGTACAAGTAGGTTTACCAATGAACTTTTACCTGCACCACTATCACCAACAAGCGCAATAGACTCTCCTTTTTTTGCTTCTAAAGTAATATTTTTTAATGCATGTATATCTCCATAGTCAAGTGAAACATTTTGTAAGGAGATAGTTTCAATGACATTCGTAAGCTCTTTCGTGCCTGCTATGATAGTGGGCTTAGTATCTAGTAGCTCATGCATACGTGTATTGGCGGTAATAGCATCTTGCGCTTTATTGTATAACCCTGATAGTCGTTTTATAGGAGTGTATAACATAAAAAGAGCAGTAGCAAAGGCAAAGAAAGCTCCTACAGTCATATGCCCATCAATAACCTCTTTCCCTCCAATATAGATAACGATTCCAATGGCAACAGAACCTAGGATTTCCATAATAGGTGAGGTGAGGGCATTCGTTTTGACTTGTTTCATAATGAATTTAAAAACATTTTGGTTCTCTTTGGCAAAACGTTCTCGTTCATACACTTGTGTGGAGTTTGATTTAATCACTTCAATATTAGATAAGATCTCACCCAACCTGCTTGTCATATCTGCAGTACTCTCTTGGGAAAGCTTAGAGTATTTACGCATCTTTTTGGCAAGCTTAGAGAGTGGAAAAATGGCCAATGGCATAATGATAAGAAAGTAAAAAGCAAGTTTTGGACTCTCATAAATGACATACCCTGTAAGAGCAATAATGATCATCGTTTCACGAATCAAGTCAGGGATGATATTGGCAACCACCATTTGGATGCGGCTGATATCATTGGTAACACGAGAGAGTATCTCTCCAGAGTGTATGGTTTTGAAGAAATTCATATCTAGATAAGTGAGATGTGAAACAAGTTTGTCCCGTAGTTTACGTACCACATCTTGACCGATGTAAGAGGTATAGTAGGTTTGTACATATCTTCCTAACCCTTTAAGCGTAAAAACTCCAACTAAAAGGAAAGGTATAAGTTTTAACATCTCTATGTCTTTATTGATAAAGACATCATCAAGTACAGGTTTAATGAGGTGTGCTGTTCCGGCAGTTCCCACAGCAACAGCGATCATCCCTAAAACGGCAAAGAAAAATTGTCTTTTATAACCAACAAGATACGGAAGATACTGTTTAAGTAGGTTTTTCATTAAGCTTTTTCCCACATAGTACCATCAGCTGTATCCATAATAGAGATACCCATGGCGATAAGCTCATTACGAATGACATCGGAGCGTTCAAAGTTTTTTTCTTTTTTAGCTTCAGTACGTTCTTCAAGTAGTGTATTGATCTGCTCCTTGAGTGATTCATCTACACCGATCTGAAAGTAAGAAAATGGTTCTTTTCCACCAAAACCTAAAAGGGTATCTATAAACTCTATGTTAGCAATAGTCTCTTTTTTGAGTGCTTTGTCTTTAGGGTTGGCATCAAACTTTTCATTTGTACTTGCTACCATATCATCAATAACAGAGAGTGCTATTGAGATATTAAGGTCATCAGACATAGCATCCAAGAGAGATTGTTTAAATGCTTTATTTGTGCTTGAACCTTTTCCTGGAGTTACACGTTTTTTAAGTCTATAGAGCTTATCAAGTCTCTTTTTGGCTGTAAGCAGATCCTCTTCATTGAAGTTGAAGTCATTTCTGTAATG
>SOIK01000208.1 GCA_004377245.1 Sulfurovum sp.
TGGTGCTGGTGGATCTGCTCCTAAGCACGTTGACCAATTCCTTGCAGAGGGTCACCTTAGATGGGATTCACTTGGTGAGTTCTTGGCACTTGCTGAGTCACTAAGATTCATCGAGCAAAAGTACCCAGACGCTAAATTATCTGAAGTTACAGCTGCATTGGATGTTGCAAACCAAGAGTACCTTGATAACAACAAAGCGCCATCAAGAAAATGTGGTGAGCCAGACAACAAAGCATCTCACTTCTATGTTGCGCAATATTGGGCGACTTCATTAGCTGATTCAATGGATAAAGATTTGCAAGCTAAATTTATTCCTGTTGCAAAAGCACTAATTGAGAATGAAGACAAGATCATCGAAGAGTTACTTGCAACTGAAGGTAGTCCTAAAGATATCGGTGGTTACTACCATCCAGATGATGCAAAAGCTGAAGCTGCGATGAGACCATCTGCTACACTTAATAGTATTATTGATGCTATATAGGGTAACTTTTTAATACTTGTAGCGTGGGTATTCCTGCCCACGCTACAAAAATAATATTCTTCAAATAACTAATAGAGTGACTTCTTTAGCATTGCAAAACATTATTGATAATCAAGGTGATATTTAAATGTTATGAATTATGTTTTGCTTAAAAGTCACCTTATAATTAAAAGCGACTAGTTGCGTGAGCCCTCTGCCGAAGAGGACTTAACGTCAGCGTAGCATATGGAGCTTTGCTCCATATGCGTCCTAAAGAGATGAAAAGGATTTAAATGGGTAAAGGTAAAAAAGTATCGATTATCGGTGCTGGAAATGTTGGGGCTACTGTAGCTTATTCACTTGCGATGAAAGGTGTTTGTCACGAGATAGTTCTTAGAGACAGAAACATTGAGATAGCAAAAGGTAAAGCACTTGATATGAGCCAAGCAGCAAATGCTGCTAGAATGCATACAATTGTATCGGTAGCTGAAGATGCTTCAGATATGGCTGGTTCAGATGTAGTTGTTATCACAGCAGGGAGTCCAAGACTTCCTGGTATGAGTAGAGATGACCTGCTGATGATCAATGCAGAGATCACTAAACAAGTGGTGGTAGATGTGAAAGAACATGCACCTGATGCCATTATTATCATGGTTTCTAACCCTCTTGATGTGATGACCTATGTGGCACTTAAAGAGTCAGGTTTCCCTAAAGAGAGAGTAATTGGTATGGCAGGGATTTTAGATTCTGCAAGAATGGCACACTTCATTCATGAAAAGATCGGTTATGGAGCAGGGCAGATCCGTGCTTCTGTAATGGGTGGACATGGTGATGATATGGTACCACTTCCTAAGTTCTCAACGGTTGCAGGTGTACCTTTGACAGATGTACTTGATGAAGAAGAGATTCTTGAAATAGTAGAAAGAACTAAGGGTGGTGGAGCAGAGATCGTAGGATATCTTAAAACAGGTTCTGCATACTATGCACCAGCAAAATCGACAGCGATCATGGTAGAAGCGATACTTAAAGATACGAAGCAGATCCATCCATGTGCTGTGTATTTGGATGGCCACTATGGACACTCAGATGTAGTTTCCGGTGTACCTGTTGCACTGGGAGCCGATGGTGTGGAAAAACTTTTTGAAATGACATTAAGTGAAGGGCAGAAAAGAAGATTTGCCAAGAGTGTTGATTCTGTAAGAGGCATGATAGACATACTCAAAGAAAAAAAGTTTTTTGACTAAGGAATGGAAATGAGAGAAATTGAATTTGACGTTGTTGTCAAAGCAGTAAGAGATATCATCGTT
>SOIK01000106.1 GCA_004377245.1 Sulfurovum sp.
TTAATGAGAAGTTTATACTCTTTACCAGATTTGTTGGCTGCTTGTACCCGCCCTATGCCAAAGATCTTGTGTTTGACGAGATCACCTTTTTTAAAGGCTGAGCTTTTTGTGATCTTTAGGCTAGTGTCTTGGATGAGTCCTGCTTCACCTAAGAAACGACTCTTGTCTAGCATCTTACGACGCCCTTTATAGAAACGACTATCGACATAACAAAGGGTAAGGTCTGACTTGGCTCTAGTGATAGCCACATAACCTAGACGACGCTCCTCTTCCATATTACAGCCCTCACCAAGAAGGGGGAAGAATTCCTCTTCAAGACCGATAACAAAGAGGTGTTCAAACTCTAGTCCTTTTGCGGCATGGATACTCATGATAGTGATGGTGTCTTCCTCTACTTGGTCTTGTTCACTTTGCAATGAAATGTCATTGAGAAATTCATCAAGTGTAAGGTCAGGGTTTTTAATGACAGCGTCTCTAAAGTATCCGTAAAACTCATCTATGTTAAGGATACGGTCAAAGCCATCAACCATACCTGCATAGTGGTCTTTGAGTTTAATACGCTCTTCAAAAAGTGTAATGAAGTTACCAAGTGTGCTTTGTATCTCTTCTTGTAAAACTTTTATATCTTCAACAAGTTTAGTAAGTGCAGTAGCCACTTTTTTGCTTACTACATTAGGGAGTTTACCACTTACACTTTGTTCTATGTAGCCATAAAGTGAAAGTTGTGCATCAAAAGCTGCCTTTTGAAGTTTTTCTATGGATGCTTTACCGATGCCCCGTTTTGGTTTGTTGATGATACGTATAAGTGAAAAATCATCATGTGGATTGGCAAACACTCTAAAGTAGGAGATGATATCTTTGATCTCTGCACGTTCATAAAAACGCATACCGCCGATAAGTTTGAAGCCCAATCCCTCTTTGGTGAAGCCCTCTTCAAGAGAACGTGAAAGTGCATTGATACGGTAAAGTACAGCTATTTCATTAGGGTCAGCACCTTTGTCTAATAATTTGTGTATTTGATGTGCGATGGCTTTAGCTTCCATAGACTCATCGAGTGAGTGGAGTAGTTTGACCTCTTCACCTTTTCCTTTATGTGAGGTGAGTTTCTTCCCTAGGCGTGTTGAGTTGTGTTCTATAAGTGTATTTGCTGCTTTCAAGATGGGGTTTGTTGAGCGGTAGTTGGTCTCGAGTTTAACGGTTTTCGCATTTTTAAAGTTATCTGCAAACTCTAAGATATTACGAATATTTGCACCTCTCCATCCATAGATACTTTGATCGTCATCACCCACAACACAAAGATTCCCGTGTTCACTACAAAGATGTTCAAGAAGGCGGAACTGCAATTCATTGGTATCTTGGTACTCATCAACCATGATGTACTTGTATCTGTTACTGGTTTCTTTTCGTAGTTCATCATGTTCATCAAGTATTTTATACGTCAGCATAAGAAGATCATCAAAATCAACAAGATTATTCTCTTCGATATTTGCTTGATAAAGTGCGTAAATTTTTGCCACTTTTTTGTAGTCTGGAAGTTCGGCTTTTTGAATGACTACCTCAGGAGTAAGTAGTGAGTTCTTGTATTTTGAGATCTCACTGGCGATAAATGAAATGTTGAGGTCTATCTTTAGCTCTTTGGCGATGGAGCGTAGGAGACGCTTTTTATCATCACTATCGATGATGACAAAAGTGTTACTTCGTCCCAGTTTTTCAATATGAAATTTTAAAAAAAGTAAGCCAAACTTATGAAAAGTACATAAAAG
>SOIK01000144.1 GCA_004377245.1 Sulfurovum sp.
CAGTAAAGCAATGACCCCTACTACAAAAGGGTACTGTACCCAGTTTGCTTTTTTCACAGGGGAGGTGAGTGTTACACCTGCGATCACAGGCAACATTTGAAACAGTGCTGCAAACATGAAAGAGAGCATAACACCAAGGGTCAAGGTGTGGGTAAATGTCACGGCAGCCATCGTATGGGCATCAAAAATATCTGTTTTGTATAGTAAGATGAGTATGCCTGAAAGTATGCCAAAAAGGGCTCCTGAAAAAAAGAAACGAAATACAACAGAGATAGGAGGAGCTTGATCTAGAGAGAGACCATTTTGACTATACACCAGAAGACTCATCTAGAAATTGATTTAAGTCCACTTCTTGGTTTTTAGTGATGAGAATGTGCCAATCTCCATTATCATCTTCTTTGTTTAGCACTTGAAAATTTTGTTCGCTGGCAAGGTCAAGAAGAGGGATAGGGTTTTTACGGTGAAGCATATAGAAATAGCTTTCTTCATCTAACTCTCTTAGCGCTTTCATGGCTAACTCTAGAGGTTTTGGGTGTTCCAACTCTCTAGCGTCTAGTGAGATTCTTTTCAAAACTTTACTTTCTTCATTGCCTCTAAAGTACACTCTTTCGTCTCTGGAGGAAGTACTCTGTCACACATGGCATAAAGCATCTGTTCTTCTTTCATATTGTGCTGTTGAAGTAAGATCATCATGGATTCTGCCAGTGAAAGATAAGCATCTTTATCTTGATTTTCAAGTGCCTCAGCTAGCTTTCCTATGAGTCCTTTAACTTGTTCATGTTCATAACGCATGACTTGTGTAGGGCCTTCAGAACTTCCTGTTTGTGCTTCAAATGCAGGGAAAAGCTCCTCTTCTTCTTTTTTGAAGTGTGTCAGTGTTTCATTTGAAAAAGTGAGGAACTCCTCCTCTGCTACTTCCCAATCTCCTCGTGCCACTGCCTCTTCTGCTTTTGCAAAAAAAGTGTCACACTTTCTGTGCTCATTTTTCATATATTGTGATATTATCATTTTTCATCCTTAGTGATGCTTATCATGGTATCCCACAGATTTTGTGAGAGTAATATTTTTTCTACGCGTTCTTGCCAAAGTTTGCCAAACTGCTTCTTCTCTCCCTCTGAAGCCAACCCTTGTAAACTTTTCCCCATGAGTGGTTGCATCATAGCATCTGCAGGCACCATAGATGGATTATAGCTTAGGGTAACACTTTCATCTGTGTCAAGTCTGGTAAGTTTTACTTCACCATCCATAGGTACGTTGTAGCTTACAAGATTATCTCTGGAGAAGTTCCCCCCAATCCCTTTAAAACCACTGGCTCCATTGGCTCCGGCGATGAAAGAGATGACATTGCAGATAACACCTGTCACACCTTCTGCTTCACCCTCTCTCATAGAGACATGGATAGAACCTCTTTGTGGAAGTTGATCCCCATAGAGTGCTTCAAGTCCTTTGAGTGCCATAAGGTATGCCCCTGCTACGGTAGGACAAGAGTGCCCGGCAAGTTTTACACACTCAAGATAGTTGATCTCCATAAGACCATCTTCAAAAGCACCTAAAAAGTTACTCAGCGGATCTTGAAGTTGAATGGGTTGTACTTTGTCAAAAAAAGTAGGATATTTCATTATGATTCCTGATGATAGATTATTTGTAAAATTATAATGAAAAAAAGTAAATTTATGATTGATATTTATCAAGAGTTTAGTGTAATATGTAATTAAGAAACTTTTGATAGAATTACATCAAAGATATCGGAGTAAATTACTCTT
>SOIK01000279.1 GCA_004377245.1 Sulfurovum sp.
TAAATTACTTCTTTTTACGCATCTTTACCCTCTGAAGGTGAGTAATTGCAATGGCCATAGCATCTGTAATATCTAATGGCTTTATCTCTTTTTTTATCCCCAGTAATCTTTTCACCATAAATGCCACTTGTTCTTTGGTTGCTTTACCATTTCCTGTCACTGCTTTTTTCACTTGCAAAGGTGTATATTCATAAAAATATCCTACCTCTTGGAGTATCTTTAGGGAGAGAGCTCCTCTAAATTGTGCAAGCTTTAAAACGGACTTTGGATTATAGGCAAAAAAGATATCTTCAATAGCCACTTCATCTACCTTATGTGCCTTTAAAATGATGTCTATACCCTCTACAAGCTCTACTATCTGCTCTTGCAGCTCTTTTGTCTTGATTTTAAGTAAACCTGCCTCAACAAGTGAAAACTTTTTTCCATCCCAATGTAGTATGCAGTACCCTAAATTACGGCTTCCGGGGTCTATTCCTAAAATATTCATTCACACCTTTGTTCACATAGTGAATAAAATTATTCAACTCTGTTTAATACCCCTATTTTAGCTTAAATTGGCTAAAATGCTAGAAGTTATTCACATTAAGAATTCTAATACTCTTAAAATGTGAAAATCTGTTCACACATTTAAAAATATTAAAGGCATTTAGAGATGAATATTGGACAAAAAGTACTTTTTGAACTTAAAAAAGAGATCAGTGAAACAGAATATGAACGCTATATCAAAAAACTTATTTATGATACTAAACGCTCTCGAAGTAACATAGTCTATTTTAACGCACCCAATATGCTTATAGCAAAATGGGTTAAAACCAAATATACCGATAAACTGACACACCTTTTTGAACTTCAAAATGAGGTGAAACCTGAAATAGAAATTACTATAGGCAAACAAACGAAACAGACCCCTATAGCAGCAACCAAACAAAGCAGTGAAAAAAGCAGTTCCAAAAGTACCTATTTGAATCCCTCTCTTACATTTGATAGTTTTATTGTTGGAGACTCCAACCAATTTGCATACACTACAGCAAAATCTGTAGCAGAAAAACCTGGTAAGCAATACAACCCGCTCTTTATCTACGGTGGTGTAGGGTTAGGTAAAACACACCTGCTTCAAGCCATAGGTAATTATCATATAGACTTGGGTAAAACAGTTATCTATACTACACTTGAACAATTTATGAACACATTTACTTCTCATCTGCGTTCTCAAACGATGGATAGATTTAGAGATAAATTTAGAGAGTGTGATCTGCTACTTATAGATGATATACAATTTTTAAGTAGAAAAGAACAAACTCAAGAAGAGTTCTTTCACACCTTTAATGAACTCTATAATGCCAACAAACAAATTGTGATCACTTCAGACAGACAGCCCAATAAAATCGCTGGATTGGTTGATAGACTTAAAAGTCGTTTTGAGTGGGGTCTCATGGCAGATATCCAACCTCCAGGACTTGAAACTAAAATTGCTATTATTCAGAAAAAATGTGAATTGGATGGTATTAAACTTAACCATGAAATCATCAACTTTATCGCTACTCACATGGGTGATAATATACGTGAAATTGAAGGTACGATCATTAAACTTAATGCCCTTTCTTCCATGTTAAATCAAGAAATCACCCTTGATTTTGCACAAAATGCCATCAGAGATCAACTCAAAGAGAAAAAAGAAAATGTTACCATAGACGATATTGTTAAAATCGTCTCTCGTGAGCTCAATATAAAACCTTCTGATATTAAATCTAAAAAACGTACAAAAACTGTCGTCAATGCTAGAAGAACAGCGATCTATTTAGCTCGAAATCTTACGCCTAACTCCATGCCTCAAATTGCTCTGTATTTTGGTATGAAAGACCATACAGCTATCTCGCATGCTATGAAAAAGATCAATGAAATTATAGATAACGACGAAAATTTTAAAGTGTTGTTAGAAGAACTCTCAAATAAAATTCATACAGATACACAAAGTCTTGAGAATTGACTTATAAAACTTGAATAAAAAAAAGATATAATTTTAAAAGTGAAAAGATGTGAATGTTTAAAGAAAATTAAACATATCTCATAACAACAGTAAGATAGGCAATAGAGTAGTTTTTCACATATTCATGTCAAACTACTACTACGTACTAAATTATTAAAAATAAGGGGAGTCTATGAAGATAAGAGCACAAAAACAGATTATAGAATCAATACTCATCAATCTACAACCTTTTTTAGAAAAAAAAGATGCAAGTCAAATCACCTCACACATACTATTTAACTCACAAAATGGTAAATGTATTGTTAAGGCAACAGATGGAGAGATAGGCTTGAAGATCGTTACTGATCATATTATGATCGAGTCTGAAGGTTCATTTACTGCAAATGGTAAAAAATTACTTGACATCATTCGTATTTTAAAAGATGATGAAATTACTTTGGAACTTTTAGACAATACACTTATTGTTAAACAAAAACACTCTAAATTTAAATTACCGACATTTGATCCTGATTCTTATCCAAGTTTTCCAACTGTAGAAGATAAACCCCAAATTACTTTGGACTCTTTAAGTCTTATTCAAAATCTTAAAAAAATCTCTCCTGCCATAGATACAAACAATCCAAAATTTGAACTTAATGGTGCTCTTATTAACATTAAAAATGATTCTACTGATCTGGTAGGTACAGATACAAGAAGATTGGCTATTGCAACGATTCAAAGTTCAAACAGTGAAGAACTCTCTTTAATTGTTCCTAAAAAAGCTATTTTAGAAATACAAAAACTCTTTTTAGATCAGATCGATATCTTCTTTGATGAAACAAATCTTATTATTTCAAATGAAAATTATTTTTTCTATACACGCCTTATCAATGGTAAATTTCCAGATTATCAGAGAATTGTCCCTTCTACTGTTAAACATGCAATCACTCTTCCTAAAAAAGAGATGCTAGATGCGATTAAAATGATTACTACTATTTCTCAAGAGATTAAAATGACACTTCTCTCAGATGCTATTATTTTTAACTCTTTAAGTGCTGATAATGTAGAAGCTAAAACAGAATTAGAATTGAATACAGGTTTAGATGAAAAATTTGAATTAAGTTTTAATAGTAAATATATTTTAGATTTTATTTCACAAATTGATAAGAATGAATTTACTATAGAATTTAATGAGCCTAGTCTGCCATTTATTGTAAAAGACGATAATTTTATTACGATCATCATGCCAATTGTTGCATAAAAGGAAAAATGTTAAATGAGTGAAAACAAAACAAAATATATTTTTGTTACTGGTGGTGTTCTTTCTTCTTTAGGAAAAGGTATTACTGCTGCGAGCGTAGGAACGTTATTAAAGCATACGGGGAAACGTGTAGGTGTACTTAAACTTGATCCATACATCAATGTTGACCCTGGTACGATGTCACCACTTGAACACGGTGAAGTATTTGTAACTAAAGATGGTGCTGAAACAGATCTTGATTTAGGTCATTATGAAAGATTTTTAGATACATCACTCACACAAAATAACAACTTTACAACAGGTCTTGTCTATAAAACAGTTATAGAAAATGAACGTAAAGGGAAATACCTTGGAAAAACCATTCAAGTTGTTCCTCATATTGTAAATGAAATAAAAGAACGTATTATTCGAGCTGGTGAAGGTAAAGATATCCTCATTGTTGAGCTTGGTGGTACAACGGGTGATATTGAAGGTTTACCATTTTTAGAAACCATTAGGCAAATGAAACATGAGCTTGGTAAAACTCAAGTGATGAATATTCACGTGACACTTTTGCCATACATTAAAGCTGCTGGTGAACTTAAAACAAAACCAACACAACACTCAGTGCAAGAGCTTAGACGTATTGGTATCGCTCCTCACATGCTTGTACTGAGAGCAGAAGTACCTGTATCTAATGAAATTAAACGAAAGATCGCCTATAGTTGCGATGTTGATGAGGATTCTGTGATTGTTGCTGAAGATGCTTCAACGATTTATCAAGTGCCTTTAAATTTTTTAGCACAGGACATATTAACGCCTATCTGTAAACAACTAGAACTTGAAAATTGTCAACCAAAAATGGATGAATGGGCAAATCTGGTACATAAGATCATTATGCCTAGTGATGAGATGAAGATAGCATTTGTTGGAAAATACTTAGATCTTAAAGAGTCTTACAAATCATTAACAGAAGCACTCATCCATGCCGGGGCACATCTTGACAGTAGAGTGAACATCAAATGGATAGATAGTGAAAAAGTACAAGAAGAGGGTGCACAAAAATTCCTTAATGATTGTGATGGTATTTTGGTTGCAGGTGGATTTGGTGAACGTGGAATTGAAGGTAAAATTCAAGCTATAAAATATGCAAGAGAAGAAAAAATACCTTTCTTAGGTATTTGTCTTGGTATGCAACTCTCCATGGTAGAATTTGCTAGAAATGTACTTGGACTCGAAGATGCTAACTCTGTAGAATTTGATGAAAATACTTCAAATCCACTTATTTATCTTATAGATGAGTTTATAGATGCCAGTGGTTCAAAACAAGTAAGAACAAAAACATCTCCAATGGGTGGAACGATGCGTCTTGGTGAGTATGAATGTGAAACAAAAGAGGGTTCAAACCTTAGAGCTGCGTATGATGCACCAATGATTTTTGAAAGACACAGACACCGTTATGAAGCCAATCCTAAATATAGAGAGGCACTTGAAGCAAATGGTATGGATATCACAGGTGAATCTCATGGGCTTATAGAAGCAGTTGAAGTAGTGGATCATCCATGGTTCTTGGGGGTTCAATTTCACCCAGAATTTACTTCAAGACTTCAAAATGCCAATCCCGCTATTTTAGCATTTGTAGATGCTTCGCTTAAACATAAAAACATAGATGCATAAACCATTAACGCTCGCAACGTTAGAAACACTTTTAAATAAACGCTTTGAAGAGGGTTTTCTCTCTTTAAAAGATCTTCCTCAACCTTCTACTTTTAAAGATATGGATAGAGCAACTGCACGTATTGTAGATGCTATAAAAAATAAAGAAAAGATTACTATCATCGGTGACTATGATGTTGATGGTGTGACTTCTACTACACTAATGAAACTTTTTTTTGATGAGATCGAGTATCCTGTAGAGTGGATCATCCCTAATCGTTTCAGAGATGGATATGGACTCTCTGCTAACATCATCCCTCGTATTCTTGGTACAGACTTAGCCATTACGGTAGATAATGGTATCTCAGCAGTGTATGCAGCAAAGCTTTGTAAAGATGAGGGTATAGAGCTTATCATTACAGACCATCATCTTTTGGCACCAGAAGTACCAGAGGCTTATGCTATCATAGACCAGAAGCAAAATGAATGTGAATTTCCATACTCTGACGTGTGTGGTGCACAAATTGCCTGGTATCTCATAGCTTCTTTGAAAAATGCTTTAAATGTGAAGATAAATATGATGGACTATATGGAATTGGTTTCCATAGCTATCATAGCAGACATGATGCCCTTGCAGCACATCAACAGAACCATGGTTCTCGCAGGGATAAAAGCACTTAACTCTAGTAAAAGACCAGCGATTAAAGCTTTTTTGGAACATAGCGGAAAAGAGGCACTAAGTTCTGAAGATATAGCTTTTTTCTTAGCTCCTCTACTCAACAGCGCAGGACGGATGGAAGATGCTTCTTTCTCGGTCGATTTCTTAGCTTCAAAAAACATTTATGATGCAAGAGTAAGACTTGAACGTCTCATAGAGTTTAACACACTTAGAAAAGC
>SOIK01000113.1 GCA_004377245.1 Sulfurovum sp.
AAGACCTTCATTGATCTCTTTGATAAGTGCAGGACCTCTATAGACCAGCATACTATACACCTGCACCAAAGAAGCACCCGCTTTGATGCGCCTATAAGCCTCTTCTGCAGAGTCTATACCGCCTACAGAGATGAGTAAAGTCTTTCCATAAAGCTCTTTCGCAACAGCTTTAAAGAGTTGGTAACTTTTTTCTGTAAGTAGAGCACCTGAGATACCACCAAAATCTTTTGCATGAGAGGTAAGAGAATAATCTATAGTCGTATTTGTTGCTATGATACCTGCTGCACCTGCATCTACAGCCGTTTTACAAAGTGCTATAGCATCTTGGGCTTCCATATCTGGTGCGATTTTAAGCAAGACAGGTTGAGTGGTGATCTCTTTTGCCATCTCAAAAATAGCTTTGATAAAATTCTCATTTTGCAGGTCTCTCAGTCCTGGGGTATTGGGTGAAGAGATATTGATGACAATATAATCACCATAATCCTTAAAAGATTTGAAAAGTATCTCATAATCTTTGAGTGCTTCATCTTCAGGAGTCACTTTATTTTTACCGATGTTGATACCTAGAGGGTAGTCAAAAAAGTAGAGCTTGTTAAGACGTTGCAGCATGTAGTCGCTACCTTTATTGTTGAACCCCATGGCATTTTGGATAGACTGATCTTCGATGAGTCTAAAGAGTCTTGGTTTAGGATTACCATCTTGTGGCATAGGTGTGACAGTACCTATCTCTGTAAAGCCAAAGCCCATGGTTGGCATTGCTGTGATGTATTGACCATCTTTATCAAATCCTGCACCAAGACCTACAGGATTTTGAAATGTACGTCCAAAAATCTCTTGTTGAAGCATAGGGTGCGTGATGAAGTTTTGATTTTTAACATAACGTTGAAGCGTAGGGCAGTGAGAGATGGCTCTAAGTCCAAGACCAGCCACAGAGTGTGCTGTCTCCGGGTCTAGTTTAAAAAGTATTTTTTTGAGGTTCTGATAAGAAAAAAGTGACACTGTAATCTCCATAATAAATTATAAACATTATAGCTAAGTATCAATAAAAATAGTGTAAAGAGAGGGTAGCACCATTTATAGAATCAAGAGTTCCTATCTCTTGAACGACCTGATAGTGGTAGTTCAAATCTATATCTATATTATCTGTTGCATAGATAATGAAACCGGCATTACCACCATAATAGTATCCATCGGTATCTTCTAGTGAGTCATCTTTGTATTTGAGTACTCCCAGAGACAATCCAAGGTAAGGTCTTACTTTTGGTGTACCAAAAAGTTCATCAAGGAGTATCTTGTCAATCTCTACAGAAAGGCTTTGGTAGTCACTGTTTTTAAATTCATAGGCAAATACAGTACGCCAATCTAAGGTTTGTTCCCCATAGTGCAGAGAGATTGTGGTTTCTTTGTTGTTTTGGGTATTGATGTCTACAGTTTGTGCTGCTATTCCAAGACCTGCAAAAGGAAATTTTTCAACTTCTTGAGAGAAAAGTAAGCTAAGAGTAAAAATAAAAATAAAAATAATTTTAGACACAATAAGCTCCTTCAAGATATCTAATATTATATAGTATGATAACTTGCTTTATATTAAAATAATCTTATAAATTAGAGTTTTTGGCCAATTTTTGATAAGTCTCACATTGTTGAAGCAGATCATTATGAGAACCTCTACAGATGATCTCTCCATTCTGAAAGACCAAAATAGTATCAGCATGTTCTATGGTACTGAGCCTATGAGCTAC
>SOIK01000130.1 GCA_004377245.1 Sulfurovum sp.
AGTGTTGGGTTACCTGAAGGGCAGATGGGGAACTCAGAAGTGGGGCATATGACTATAGGGTCTGGTCGTATACTGTACCAAGACTTAGTAAAGATCTCACTTGCACTTGAAGATGGAAGTATAGAAGAAAATCAAGCATTGGGTGATACCTTGTCTAAAAGTGACCGTGTGCATCTTATAGGTTTGTTAAGTGATGGTGGAGTACATTCGCACATAGAGCATACGATTGGTTTGGCAAAACTAGCAAAAAGCCGAGGTAAAAGAGTCTTTTTACATTTGATCACTGATGGTAGAGATGTGAGTCCTACTTCTGCAAAAACATACCTAAAACAAATCCAAGAGATTTGTGATGAAGATATATCTATCGCTACAGTAGGTGGGCGTTTCTTTACGATGGACAGGGATAACCGTTGGGAGAGAGTGGAAAAAGGGTATCGTGCCATTGCTGAGGCTAGACCTTCTACTTTACTCAGCCCAAAAGCGTATATTGATGAGAGTTATGCAAAAAATGAGACCGATGAGTTTATAGAGCCTGTGGCGTTTGCAGAGTATAAAGGTTTAGAAGAGGATGATGTTGTCATTAGTACTAATTTCCGTTCAGACAGGGTAAGGGAAATTACAGCAGCATTGGGTGATGAGCATTTTGATGAGTTTGCATGCAAATCTACACCACTTTATATCGCAACGATGACACAGTATGATGCAAGTTTTCCTTACCCTATACTTTTTCCAAAAAAAGCACCTAAAAATACACTAGCAGAGGTGATATCTCAAGCAGGACTCAAGCAACTTCATACAGCTGAGACAGAAAAGTATGCCCATGTGACTTTCTTTATGAATGGCGGGATAGAAGAGCCAATGGTAGGTGAGAGTCGAGTACTCATCCCCAGTCCTGATGTGAAAACGTATGATATGAAGCCTGAGATGTCAGCACCAGAGGTAGGAGAGGCTGTACGAACGGCGATGGATGAAGATTATGACTTCATCGTAGTGAATTTTGCCAATGGAGATATGGTAGGACATACAGGAAATTATGATGCTGCACGTGAAGCTGTTCATGCCGTCGATACAGAGCTTGGGAAGATCATAGCAAAAGCTAAAGAGGATGGGTATGCCATCGTCCTTACAAGTGATCATGGAAACTGTGAAGAGATGTGTGACAGAGAAGGTCATATCCTCACAAATCATACTGTAGGTGAGGTGTGGTGCTTTGTGTTGGCAGAGGGTGTGACTAAGGTAAAAGAGGGGTGTGGGCTCAATAATGTTGCACCTACTGTGCTAAAATTGATGGGGCTTGAAATTCCTGAAGAGATGGATGAAGCACTGATCTAAGAAGAAAAAAGTGCTTGTTTGATCTTTTCAAACTCTTCATAATCTTTAGGCGTAATCGTATCTGAATAGATAATATGATTGACTTGCTCAAGAAGATGCATTTTACTCAGTTTGTCATCACATAAGGCATCATTGATAATAGCAAGATGTTCATCAAGATCATACTCTTCTTGCATGGCTTGTTTTAAAAATGCTTCTGCTTCTTCTGGATCACAATCAAAGTCTGCTCCCATTATCCGACAAAAAAGAGGTGCTTCTTTTTCTACATCTCTGTTATCTATTTTAATGATATGTGCAAGTAGTGTAGCTACTGATTTTTTAATTTTCTTTTCCATATCGGTCCTTTTTGCTATTGTACCATAAAAAAATGGTACAATTTTGTTAAA
>SOIK01000127.1 GCA_004377245.1 Sulfurovum sp.
TCTTTTCATCTTTTATGAGTTCACAAGGAAAAGCATCAAAGATTTCATTGGCTACGACAAAAGCATACTCTACTTCAACTTCAGCGATGTCATTGAAATGTGTGATCTGTATATCATCCCCAAAACGCTCTTTGATGTAAGCAAGCTGTGCTTTTTGTACCTCTGGCTGACGTTCTACGATACCAAATTTAAGTGTTTGTACCAAAGTAAGATCACAAGTATAGAGCCACTGTATCATATCACATAACAAATACCCTTGATGTGCCCCTATCTCTATAAGCCAACCATTTCTGTCTGCTTTACTCTCTTTTAAAAGAGTATAAAAATAGTTCGCGATACTTGCACCAAAAAAGCTACTTGTACTCACTGCAGTATAGAAATCACCTGATTTGCCTATGGCTTTGAAGTTTTTATAGTAGCCCTCTTCACCATAAAGCCACTCATTCATATACGTACTAAAGTGCATTTGCCACCTTGGTATAAAGCCCTATAAGTTCTATCTGCTTATCTAAACGATAAATCTTTTGATCCAGCTTTCTTACCTGTAGAGAGTTGCGCATCATGGCTGTATCAAAAGAGGTCTTTTCTCCTGCTTTAGCAAGGTTTCTTGTCGTTATATAGAGTCTATTATAAAGATTCTCATCTTTACGTGCAAGCATGATTTTTTTCTCTATGATACGCAGTTTATTTTTAACCAATTTATACTCTTCATCTATCGTATGTTTACGTTCTATGACCTCAGTTTGTGCTTTGAGGTGTGCTACTTTACTCGCTTCAATGTCTGAAAACGTATTAATATTTAGTGGCATTGAAATTGTAAACCCATAGGTCCAATACTTCTCTTCAAGTCCTGGTCTTTCATAAAGCGGATTGGGATCTGCATCTGTATATCTTCCCTGTAGTGACACAGTAGGCAGATACTTCGCCCAAGTCATCTTTGCATTGTACCCCTTCTCTGTGGCTCGGAGTTTATCACGAGTAAGTTCAAGATTTGTACCTTTATAACGTTCTGCAGAAATCAATTTTAATTTTGGAAGCTTAAGTGTATTTGGATCTTTATCACTCAAAAGTGTAAAACTTTGTTCTAGTGTCATCAGTGAAACTTCCATCTCTAAATGTTGTGTCTCATCTTGGTTACGTTTGAGTATCGCTTGATCTAAAAAACTACTGTCTATCAGCCCTGCTTCATAACTTTCACGTTTCAGTCGTATATCTATCACATCATTTTTTATAAGGAGTGCCAGCTTTTTTTGTTCAAGTTTTAGCTTTTTCATTTCAAAAAGAAGTTTGACCGCAGAGCCTATCATCTCTCTTTTTTTAAGTTTTATTTCTGCCTCATTTGCCCCTCTGAGTGCCTGAGCATATTTGATCGCAAAATAGATACCACCAGATTTGAAAATAGGCTGATCTATACCTACCGTAAAGCTCCCTGTCTGAGTTGTTCTATCGGCGAATTGTTCAGAGTATGTTCTGCTATACTGCAACATAATGGGATCAATCCAGCTTTTACTAAGTTTATCACTCTCTAGCTCATTGGTCTGGAACTCATAATCAAATAGTATATTTTTATTATCAGAAAGCACATCACTCAGTTCATCTGCATGAACCGAAAATGTAACTAAAAAAATGCTGAAAAATACTAAGCTATAATGACTTAAAAGCGACAAGTCGCGTGAGCTCTCTGCTGAAGAGAACTCATCGTTAGCGTAGCTTATGGAGCTTTGCTTCATAAGTGTACCTTTTTAAGAGCCATTTCAAAACGTTTAAACCCTTCATCTATCTCTTCCTTACTTATAGTTATGCTTGGTAAAAATCGTACAGTATTACGACCTGCTTTCAGTATAATAAGCCCCTCTTGAAAACTCTGTTTCTGTACAGCAGTTTGAATCTCAGAACTTTTAGCTCGCAAGCCTCTCATAAGCCCTAAACCAACCTCTTTTTCAAAAAGATTGCCATATTGTTTAACGATATTCTCTAATTTCTGTTCAAAGTAGAGATGAGCCTCGGCGATAGCTCCACTCTCATACAACTCTTCAAGTACCTCTAACACAGCCAACCCTGCACTTGTACTCAAGTAGTTACCTCCAAAGGTACTTCCATGATCACCCACGCTCAATACCTCTTTATGCTTCGTCATCACCGCACCGATAGGCACACCTCCACCTAAACCTTTAGCAAGAGTGATAATGTCTGGCTCTATCTCGTACAAATTTGAAGCTAAAAATTCACCTGTACGATACACCCCTGTTTGCACTTCATCTACGATAAGCAAGATACCCTCTGCTTTTAAATGTGCTGCAAGTTTTTGTATCTCCTCTTTTTCAAAAGATTGTACACCACCCTCACCTTGCACAAGTTCTATCAGTACAGCAACTGTTTCATCGTCTATAGCCTTGTAAACATCTGCAATAGACTTTTCATAAGAAAACCCAGCTGGATAAGGAGAAAAGTGTGGTGTATGAAAACTCTTCTGACCTGTAGCTTTCACTGTGGTAATCGTACGTCCATGAAATGAATATTCTAAAGTGATGATCTTATAACGTTTCTCATCAAAGTTAATCTCACCATATTTACGTGCAATCTTGATCGCCCCTTCATTTGCTTCTGCTCCTGAGTTAGCAAAGAAGATACCCATGTCATAACCACTTAACTCTACGATCTTCTGTGCTAGTTTTGCTTGAGGTTCTATCACTTGTAAGTTTGAGATATGGATGATATTTTTAGCCTGTTCACAAATAGCAGAGACAAGCTTTTCATTTCCATGTCCTACAGAGTTCACCCCTATTCCACTCGCAAAATCTATATAGTCTTTACCACTCTCATCATACAATGTTGAGCCTACACCTTTTACAAAGTTCGTATAATCTCGTGCATAGGTTTGAAGTACGTATTTTTTATCTTGTTGTTCTAAATTCATTTTTATATCCTATATTCTTTCTATCTCTACTTTTACTTCCTGATAACAGGCACTCTCACCCTCTTCACTAAGGATAGCAGGAGTGAGGTAGTTTAGACCCACTGTATTACTTGTTATCACCACACAATCAAGGCGAAGATCTTCATTGAGTTTTACAGAAAATTCATGTTCGCCATGTTCAGAGCTTATCTTCACTCTTTCACCCTCACCGTATCCTAACTCTGGATGTAATTGTACCTTATCCTCTCTGACAAACTGTGTATTGAGTGATTTGTTTGATTTGGGTGAAAGTAACCAAAAAGTCTCATCTTTTTTCTTGTTTTTACTTGTTTTACGATATTTTCTAAAACGTTTAGTGTTGATAAAGTCATCATCATACTCTTCGATGAACTCAAACTCATCATCACCCTCTTCACCAAAACCATCGGCATAAGGAAGTGTTTCATAGCTTGCAGTAACATGGTTTTCACCCTCTTTACTACACTGATCCATCCATGCATCAATGTAGTATGACTCCTCTTGCAAACCTGCAAGACCAAATGCATCAAATAGACTCTTTGTAAAGTCATATTCACTGATACCTATCTCTGAGTCTAGTACCTTCTTCATAGCTTCTACATACTGATGTCCATAACTCAGTCTAAGATCCTCTTTTTCAAAGAAGTTCTTTGCAGGGATAACTATCTTTGCCAGTTGCGAAGTCTCGTTCTCATGCACTCCAAAGTAGATAAGATTTGCTACACCCTCAAGTTCCTTTTTCACACGATTTGTATCTGGCATAGATGCTGCAGGATTACCCCCTTGCACCAGTACAGTATCAAAGTCTGAAAAGTTTGTGGTTGCTTTTTGAACACGGTTACACATCACTGAAAAAGGATTATCAAACCCCAACTTAGAATTACCCAAGTAACTTACACCACACCCCTCTTGTCCAAAAAGCCCAAGCGTCGAAGCCAGTGAATCTATGGCATGCAATACATACGAGCCTGTGCTGTACTTCTGCACACCTGCACCTACAAGAAAAACAACTTTTCTGTTACGCAAATAGTTCAGCATACGCCCCATATCACCAAGGTCAACACCAATATACTCTAAAATAGACTTAATACGGTGTTCACGTGTAAAGTCATAGAAATCTTCATGCTCAGAAGCAAACTCATCCATCCACTCTGTTGCATCACTGTCTTCCATGAAGATAAACCGAGCCAGCATTATCGCTACATAATAGTCAGTACGTGGTGCAATCTGCAGATAAAAATCTGCTTTTTTTGCAATGTGCGTGCGTACAGGGTCTATCACTACGATCTTTTTACCCTCTAGGTAAGGCATAATGTGAGAATTTGTCACGGTTACATTTCGTCCCCATACCACCACCACTTCAGCTTTCTCTATCTGCTCCAAAGGAAGTGTTTTGTTCACACCTCTTCCCATAACGATACCTGCATCACCTGCACCATCGCAAAGACTTCCTTTGGTTAAAGAGCCTTCTATTTTCTCCATAAAGAGGTTGGTCACCTCTTGCATCACACCAAGGTTACCGGAGCCTCTCCAAAGCAGTGATTTGTCCGCTTTAAATGCTTTAGCTACCGCTTCAAGTGCTTCATCCATACTTACCTCTACCCCATCTACACGAGGTTTTTCAATACGAGGCGTTTCAAACATATACTTATTGAGTAACGCACATAAGGCACCATTACCTGCAGGATGAGAAGCATCCCCTTTTATCTTAAAAGAGTCATCTTCTACGATGATGCTACAAGCATCATAGCAATCCAATCCACATGCAGTATGCATTACTTTATTTCTACTTTCACAAGTTTAGAAAATGAGTTCTTAGGTGCAGGGATGTAAATTTCAGCACGATATGAAGAGATAAACTTTTCATCTGCCACACGCCACACTTTATTTACTTTATATTCTGTCTTTTCACCATCAAGATAGACTATTTTCTGCTCTATCTGATCTAATTCTTCAGGTTCTAAGAAAAGTACCAATTTTGCTCTGCTTGCATCTTCTACCTGTGCCAAAGGAGAACCAGGAGCCACAAAATCACCTTTACGTACGATAAGTTTATAAAGATATTTATTTGTAAGCACTATGGATTTTTTAGCGATGCTATCTTCAAGCTGAGCTACTTTATACTTCATATCCATTATCTGTTTCTCTAAACTCACTATCTTTTCACGTGTACTAAG
Organism: Sulfurovum sp.; assembly: GCA_004377245.1. Classification (GTDB taxonomy): domain Bacteria; phylum Campylobacterota; class Campylobacteria; order Campylobacterales; family Sulfurovaceae; genus Sulfurovum. The sequence goes on from SOIK01000127.1 coordinate 5,113, forward strand.
GTATTGGGTCTTTGCAGAGATGAAACTACTATAGGCATTGTCTTTTTGTGTTTTTGAAGCTGTAGCAAGTTTGTTAATACGCTTATAATATCCCTCTTGTCTCTTCACTGTACCACTTAAGCTCGTTGCTATCTCCTGGTTGATACCTAACATCTTTTCAAGTAACACTACACTCTTTTTAGAGTCTTCAAGGTTTATTTTATCTAAACTGTCATCAAGGTGAATGATTCTTTTTGAAGTCACCATACTACCCTCAGCATCAAGGTCAACTTCCACAACCAAAGCACTCACAGCAGATTTGAGCACCACACTCTCATAAGGCTCTACTTTAGCATAATGTACTTTTGCGAAGATAAATAGTGGGGTAAATAATAGTAGGAATATTTTCATTCTAATCTCTTTTTTAATTGATTATATCAAAATAGAGTTAAGTGCTAAATACTAAATGCTAAGAAGAGATAATTAGAAAGAAAATCTTAACACTTAACGCTTAGCATTTAACACTAAATCAGGTGCAACGATAAGCCGGGTTTTGTCGTGG
>SOIK01000040.1 GCA_004377245.1 Sulfurovum sp.
ATCAAAGTGAGCGTATCGCTTTAAAATATAGGATACCAGAGTTTATCATCGGGGCAACACTCATTGCTCTAGGTACATCTTTGCCAGAGATGGCAGCCAGTATAGCAGCCAGTTTAAACGGAAAAGCAGATATTGCTATAGCCAATGTGATCGGAAGTAATGTACTCAACATCACCCTGGTTCTGGCAACCGTTTTCCTTATCTCAAAAAAGATAAATCCTGCAAGAGATTTTTTCGCTAAAGATAGTACTTGGGCTTTACTACCTGTTCTTGTATTCATCTTGATGATACTTGATGGTATTATCTGCAGATTTGATGCTGCACTTCTACTCCTTTTAATGGGAGCGTATCTTATATTCTTAGTTCAAGATGCTACAAATATACCTAAAGATGAGTTTGAGTTGGATGAGTTGGATGACATTGATGTAAGTACTTTCTCTTGGGGGAAAACAATACCTGTTCTCTTTGGTGGTGTCATTTTGGTTATCATCGGCGCACACTTTACTGTAGAGAGTGCTTCTGAAATTGCTAAAAGCTTTGGTATCAGTGAATGGATTATCGGTATTATTATGATTTCTCTGGGAACATCTCTTCCTGAGTTGGTTGTCAGTATCTCTGCTGCCATGAAAGGGAAAGTAGATATGGCCATAGGAAACATTATTGGTTCAAACATGGCAAACACAACGGTAGTACTCGGTGCAGCAGCCCTGGTAAACCCTATGGCTATCAATGCACCTGCTTATCTTTTTGATATCGCTACAATGATCGTAGCTACATTCCTTCTTGTATTTATTACCGCAAACAAACTTTACAATAAATCTGCGGGAATAAGTTTGATCATTATTTTAGGATTATTTTTAAATAATACACTGCAGAGTATGTAATAGAACTCTCTGATTAACATCATGCTAAATTTGTACCGTAGGCATTTCCTTTGATGCAAATTAGCATGATGCTAGTATATTATCCAGAGGAGTCAAAAATATTTTTTCACTTATGAAGCGGTGAGAAAAAATATTTCTAAAATTCATCTAATACAGACTTTCCAAAATATCCATTTCTATAAAGCCACTTATAAATATCTGCAGCTATAGGACCTGCCGTACTTCCACCATGCCCACCATGCTCTACCAATACTGTCACGATGTATTTAGGGTCATCATAAGGTGCATAAGTAGTGATCCATGCATGTGATCTACTATAGTAGGCTAACTCTTCTTCTTTAAGGCGTTTCTTTGTTGACTGAGGGATGGAAACTACTTGTGAAGTACCCGTTTTCCCTGCAACAACGATAGGTAGCTTACTCATCGTTCTAAATGCAGTTCCCTTTTTCACATTGCACACATCATACATCCCTTTTCTAATCTCGTTTAAATAGTATGGTTCAAACTGCATAGGAACAACTTTTCTCTTGGTGGGTTTTCCATCAACCATCCTTGCAATACTTGGCGTTACAAGATTAGACGTTGCTATAAGAGCAGTATATCGGGCTACTTGCAAAGGGGTCACAAGATCATAACCTTGTCCTATAGCTGCAATAACGGTTTCACCCATGTACCATGGTTGCTTGAAGCGTTTCATTTTCCATGCTTTATCTGGCATAACACCGTTGTATTCCTTTGGCAAGTCTACACCTGTTTTAACACCCAATCCAAATGATCTAAGGTGCTTTGCCATAGCATTGATACCTACTTTTAAACTTTTATTATAAAAATAAACATCACAACTTTCTCGTATAGCTTTTCGTAAATGGACAGGACCATGCCCCCATCTGGACCAACATCTGAAATTATGCTTACCCTTACCTTTTCCCAAAGTAATATGGCCATTACAGTGTTCTGAGGTTGCTAAAATATTAGGTTGTTCTTTTTCAAAAGCAAGTGCCATTCCCATCTTTATAGTTGAACCCGGAGGATAGGTTCCATGAATGAACTTATTGGTAAAAGGATGTGCAAGATCTTGCTGAAGGGCTTTCCAGTCTTTACTGCTGATTCCACCCACAAAAAGATTTGGATCATAAGAAGGGTAACTTACAGCAGATAACACTTCACCGTTAGTTCTCATCACTACGGCAACACCTGTTGCTTTACCAAAGCGTTCGTAAATCATTTGTTGTAGATCAATATCTATATTAAGCTGAAGATTTTTATTGTCTTTAGGTAGCTTTTTTTCAAGTACTTCTATGGCTTTATTTGTTGCGGTTACTTTACTTACTTCATAACCCAACTCCCCTTCTAAAATAGAATTATAGTATCTCTCTAAACCACTTTTGCCTACCTTTCCAACTTCCTTGACTACAGGGTCTTTCTTATTTTCCTTTTTGTTTGACCTTCCCGTATATCCAACGATATGTGCACCATACTTTCCATAAGGGTAGTACCGTTTTGTTTCAGCTTCTATCTTGATCTCTTTATGTAGACTCAACTTTGGATAAGCCCCCATCATATTAGGATAATGAATAAAATCTACTACTTTGATAAACTTATGATTATAAGGAGAATTATGTTTTTTGTAGACTTTCATCATGACAGTTTTATTGAGATCAGGAAAAGTATCTACAAGTTTATCAATAATCTCTTCTAATTTATTCTTTTTTTGCTTATTCTTTTTTTGCTCATGCTTTTTTTCTTTCAGATGTGGCACGATAGAAATAGAGAATCCTATCTGGTTCATAGCAAGAAGATTACCATTTATATCACTTATCTCACCTCTGACGGGTTTAATGAAACGTTTTCTCTCTATGTTGTCTTTAGCCAATCCTTCATAATAAAAATTGGACTTAATACTTACATGATATAGCCTAGCTATCATCACACCCCAAAAGAGTAAAAATATAGCTATTACAATCTTATATCTCATAGCATCACCACAATCAGTAGATCAATAATAAGTGAATAGAGCAATATATTGTCTAAAACAATACTATTGGTTTGAAAAATAAAGTCATAAGACAATAAACTTCCTAAATATACTGCATCTATGAGCAATACACTTAATACCGGTCTACAAATCATACATTCATTAAAGTAAATTAAAGAGTGATAAAAAAGAACATACACAAGCAGTGATGAAATAAGAATTAAGAAAAAAGGTAAAGAGAGATTTACCTCAAGATTGACAAAATAGATGATTGCTATAAAAATATAATATGTTTTCCCTTTCTCTATACCCTGTATCAATATATATCCCATAACACCTATAAGGAGTGGTAAAAAAACATAAATAGAGATGAGCATCGGGTAAAACACTATAAACAGAAGCACTGATAACCAAATGAAAGGAAGAGTTAAAGATTTGTAGGATTTATCCATATATTACACTCAAGCCTTAGGATAATTTATAGACTAATGCTATTTCATTGCATACAGGAAAATGGATACACTTAATGCAGTCAGCCCAAATTTTATGTTCTGGTATCACCTCTTTATTGATTTCATTAAACCCAAGTTTTTCGAAGAAAGTAGGTAAATACGTCAGAACAAGCACATCTTCTTCTACACCTAATGCTTTCGCTTCTTCCAGAGTAAATTCAACCATCCTTTGTCCAATCTTTTGTCCACGGTATTTTTCATCTACAATGAGACTTCGTATCTCTGCAAGTCGTTTAGAATGAACATGAAGTGCTGTATAGCCTACTAATCTTTCTCCATCTTTAGCAAGAACATATGAACGTATATTGGTTGCCACTTCATCTTCACTACGGTTGAGGATGACACCTTCTTTTACTTCTGAAGCTATCAGTACTTGCATTGCAGGAATGTCACTCAGTTTTGCTTTTACAAGTTCTATCACTCTTATGCCTCACCCTGCTTTTTAACTTCATCATCTACACCAAAAATAGTTTGAAGTATCTCATGGTGTACTCTATCATGCCCATTTTTTTTAAGATTTGAAACCGTAATAGAACCTGGAAACTCTCTTTTGAGTTTGGCACGTTCTTTTTGATTGAGCTTGTCTATTTTTGTAAAAACAGTGAGGTATCTCTGATCTGGACGAATAAATTCTGAGATATAGTTTTCTACATCATCATCGATTTTGGCATGAGGATGACGAGCATCACGAAGATGGATAAAAAGACGGATGGAAACACGATGTTGTATAAACTCTACCAAGTTTTTCTGCCATACTTCTTTAAGTGTTTTAGAGACTTTTGCATATCCAAACCCAGGTAAATCCACAAAACGGACAGGATAACTTACTTCGTTATACAAATATCGTGTTTCAAAAAAGTTAATGAGCTGTGTTTTCCCTGGTGTGGCTGAACTCTTAGCTAGGTTCTTTCTTTGCGTAAGTGAATTAAGTGTAGAGCTTTTGCCCACGTTTGAACGACCTAAAAAAACTACTTCACTCATATCTTCCGGTAAAGAGTCTGTAATGCTTTGTGCTGACTTGATAAACTCTGCTTCTACAACACGTGGTGTACTCATTTTACTTTCTCCATATCAAAGATAAACTTCACTGGTTTTTTCTTATCACCTTTTACATTAGCATTACCTGTTATCGTATCCAGCGTAATGATATCTCCATTTATATGGCGTTTATTAACCAAGTCATCTATAACCGCTTTTCCTGTTAAAATATATTGTGATTTTATAGGATAATAGGTTACTTTATCGGCACTGCCTTTATAAAAACTTTTCTCATTTTTAATTTCAAAGGTAACAGAACCTATGGCTTCATACATTTTAGTTTCATTATTTTCATCAAAATAAACAATGACTTTATCTCCATGTAACCAATTTTCTAACTGTTTTACTGTTACGTTACCTATAAAATGTACCTCTTTTTGCAAATTTTGTGCTTTCATAGAATCAGAAGTAATTTCCACTTTTTCAGCAAAAAGAGTAATGGACATAGAAATAAAAAGTATAATTTTTAGAAATTTCAATAAAAAACCTTTGTTAAAATTAAAGATATTGTACCATGATATTACTTTTCAGTCGTATAAACGACCGCATCAATTTTCTTTCCAAAAGCCTCTTTCTTCTGCATATCATAACGCAATGTATACCCATGTATTGTATTTCTATCCATTACCCCGGTGAAAGCTGAAGTAATATCAAGAATTTTTGTTTTTTTATCATAAATAGCATGTTCAGCACTATAGTCAAAACCTTCTTTTTGATTTACAGTGATATTGCCATCTAAATATATTTTATCACCTTTATAAGTACCTTTTTTTGTACGAAGTAATTCTATATTATTCGTATGGTACATAAGGTTATATAGGGTTAAATCACCTTGATCTCTTACACCATGTGTACTAAAAGCTCTACCCTGCATAGTATCTGTATCCACTTCTGTAAATGTTGTGTTAGTAAATTCAAGCTCTTTGGTAAAAAGTTTTCCGTCAGAAGGCTTATGGGTAAACTTCACCATAAATGTTACTGATAAAATAGCTACAATTGCTACAGCAATCAGCGTTTCTAATTTTAATCCCATAGCTCCAAATACTTCTCTTCAAGCCCTTCTTTGATGATGAGATGTTCTATCATCTCTCTTACAGCACCGTCCCCACCTCTTTTAGAGAGAATAACTGTTGCTACCTTATCTACATAGGCACTGGCATCTCTAGGAACAAATGAAATTTTTGCTGTTTTCAGCATCTGCAAATCATTTAAATCATCACCAATAGCCGCAACATT
>SOIK01000055.1 GCA_004377245.1 Sulfurovum sp.
CGCCACCTTTTTCTTTTGCTTTAATTTTCATTTTTGCCATTTTGTATCCTTTTTTATTTTTTATTTATTTATTTTTTCTTGAGACGTGGGGTGGGAGTAAATCAACCTCCACAACCACCAATAGATACATCTATCTCTTTTGAAAGAGTGTATAGTGTTCCGTCTTTAGCTTTAGCTACAATTGTAACCACAGCTGTTTGTCTCATTTTAATTCTAAATGAATAATCTACTTTTTGACCTTCTGGCACTGAAAATACTACAGTAGCAGCTCTTGGGTTTGCATCTTGGAAAAGTGCAATTGTTTCAATATCTAAATCACTAGAAAGTGAAATTGGAATTGATGCACCATTTTCAGCAAGTTTAGGCGCTGTAAACTTGATCTTGTCTGTAGTCTTTAATTCACCCGCTCCAAACATCTCTTTAATAGCATCCGCAGATTTTTCAATCTCCCATGCTTTTGGTTTTGTCTCTCTAAAGTTTTCCGCATTTAGATTTGTCATTGGTGCAAGGACTGCAGCTGCTGCTACAAGTCCCAAATTTAAAAATTTTCTTCTTTCCATTGTGTTTCCTTTATATTAATGTTTTTTGCTTGAATTTATCATAAATTCAACAATCTCTTTGATGTCATCATCACTCAGATCCATGTTGCCGCCTTTTGGAGGCATTCCACCCATACCTTTGATAGCATTCACAAGCACTGTGTCCATACCTTTTTTCATTACAGTTTCCCAAGTATTGGCATCGCCAACAGCTGGAGCACCCATAGTGTCAGTTGCATGACAAAGCTTACAAGAAGCATCATACATCTTCTCAGCTTTAGATATACTTCCCCCCTCTGTTTCAGGTGGCAGGTCTTTTGCATATGCGTATGGAGGCATAACATCTTTCATCTCGTAACCTATTTTCATTACCTTTGCTTCAGTTTTACCATCCATACCAGGGTCTTTACAGTCTTTCATACATCTTGTACCCGCACCAATATTTTTAGCACGATCAGCAAAGAATGCTCTTATATCTTCTTGAGCATTTGGACCATCGATATTTGGATAAAAACCATTCCTATTTGGAAGAACAACTTTTACAAGTTTCTCTTTATTTAAAACATACTCATCATCCATCTCTTCGCCATCGATTTCTATCTCATTTTGAGCTAGTAGGTAAGCAGTAATAGCATAAACTTCATCATTTGTTAAGCTTTTTGGATGTGCATACGGCATAGAATCTCTTATGTATGTGAAAAGTGTAGTAGCTACTGGCCAGTATGTACCAATAGTTCTTTTTGGTGCATCCATACCTGGTTCTAATCTTTGATTTTTAAGCGTTTTTACAATTCCATTTTCATCTTTATCTTGATTACCGCCAGCTAGTTGTGGATAACCTTGTCCGCCACCACCAAAGTCACCGTGACAAACTGCACACTGCGCTTCATAAAGTTCATCACCAAGCTCAACTGAACCTTCACCTTCTGGTAAACCTGTACCATCTGGTAGTGCATCTATATCCCATGCTTTAATCTCATTTGCAGTAGCTGGTCTACCAAAACTTACGCCTTTAGTGCTCTGTGTATTGTATTTATACGCAGTGTAGTTACCATTTTCTCTTGGGTACGTTACACCACCGTCAATAGCTCCCGATTTAGATTTGTAAACACCTGGTGCTGCAGCACTTGCAGCAGCCACTGCAAGCGTAGTGCTCAGTGCCAATGTCATACCAATAGTTACTAATTTACGATCTAATTTGAACATTACTTACCTCCCCCATGTCAGTTACTTTCCATGTAATGATTGCATTTCTATGATATACACCCTCAACACCAACAACAGCTTTTTCTTGATTGACTGTTGGTTGGACATTATCAGAGTCATCATAAGAACGACTTTGCAATAACAATGGCTTACCTTCGTATTTGTACATGTATGAGAATCTTGTCCAGGCTTTTGGAAGAACCAAACCTTTAAGATTCGCTTCAACCCAGTTTTTTCCACCATCAAAACTGATGTCTACACCTTTAATAGTACCATGACCACTCCATGCCAAACCTTCAATCTCAACCAGATCACCTTTTTCAAGGTCTGTCCATGGAACTTCAGGACATGGAGATGTAATGATAGAGTTTACTTCATTTGCATAGAAGTGCTGTATCGCTTTTCCGCTTGCAGTTAGTGCAGTATACTTGGAAGTTTCCTCTTTTGCATACCATGGTTTGTCACCAAACTCTAATCTTTTTAGCCATTTTACACAAAGGTTGGCTTCCCAACCCGGTAACATTAAACGAACTGGGTAACCCTGCTCAGGACGTAGTGCTTCACCGTTTTGTCCCCAAACGATCATAGCATCATCCAATACTTTTTCAATAGGAACCGTTCTACTCATCTCTGAACCATCAGAACCTTCTGCTAACATCCATTTGGCTTCTGGCTTCAATCCAAGTTCATCAAGTATCGTTTTAAGACGAACACCTGTCCACTCCGCACAAGCCATCATACCCTTGACCATTTGTAAAGTACCAAACTGTGGACCTTTCCACTCTGCAGCAGAGTTTGATGGACATTCGAGAACTAAAATTCTACTTTCACTCGGATATCTCTTGAGTTGTTCAAGTGTAAGCACAATTGGCTTCTCTACAAGTCCGTGGATCATGAGTCTAAATTTATTTGGATCAACATGTGCCACACCATTGTGTGTACGTGTAAAGTGCAATCCGTTTGGCGTAATAATACCTTTTTGTTCATGTAACGGTGTCATAGATATAGCAGCATGCATATCTCCTGCTGAAGACATTAGTGGTGATGTTCTTCTCACAACATTATGCTCATATAACGATGGTACACCATAAGGGTTCTTATTAACTTCATCGCCTAAAGTAGTCCCCCACTTCACATGATGCATGATATTTTCATCATCAGCAAATACTGTGCTTGGTACCAGAACACTGGTAGCAGCAACAGCACTGACAGATGCAGTTTTCTTAAAAAATTCTCTTCTGCTGACAGATGTTAATTTTTCTTCTGTTTCTCTATTCAATTTTTCTCCTTTATATTTTTAATTGTATCAACTCAGGTTAAGAATAAGTTCTTTTCTTTTCGTTAATAAACATTGCAGAATCTCTTCTCCAATATCTTCTCTATCTTGCCAATCTGACTCATCGTGAATATTAAAAAGTTTTTTAAAATATTCATAATGACTATCGCCACTTGTGACTTTAAAAAAATAAAATCTTATGAAGCTGATACCATTGATATCACTAATGGCAAATTTTTTATTCTCACTATCTTGATACACCTCCTCTTTAATGTACTTTAAAAAAAAGTCAGACTCTTTTAACCAGTTGTACAGATGTAGATCTGAAGATTTTAAAAGATCATACGTCTTAGCCTCTTCATCATCCAATTCTATCTGATAAGTGTTTTCATCCAACTCAAATCTATCTAGCTCTTCATCATAAGTGACAAGCTCAAATTTTATTTGCATACAAAAATCCTAGGTTCTTGAATATTATGCTTTACCAGAAAGCATTCCGTACATTGTCATAGGTTTCAATGCATACACTTTCATTAGCCAGAAGACCCATCTCTCAACTGTTGGGTCAAGCGGGAATGAAGGTGTTGGCTTAACCGTCCAGTCAAATTCTGCAAGCATCACTGTACCAATATCTGTGATCAATGGACAAACAGTATACCCTGCATATTTAGCCTCAAGCGTTTTACCGTTCATTAATGCAATCAGATTGTCTACAAGCACTTTATACTGTTTTCTTATAGATCCACCTGTTTTCCCCATTGGCACTTGCGCAACATCTCCTATAGAAAATACATTCTCATATCTAATATGCTGAAGTGTCTCTTTATTTACAGGTACCCAACCTTTAGCTGAACCTAGATCTGACTCTCCAATCTCTCTTGGAGCAAGTTGAGCTGGTGTGATATGTAAAAAATCATATGGGACTCTTATCTTTTCATGTTTAGGAATAACCTCATAATCTTTCATTACAGGATCCCATGGACCTTTCTCTTGCCATTTAGAATCAAAAACAGCGATCTTATTTTCTTTATCTACTTCTACAAGGTTGTGTCTGTAGTGCCACTTAAAGTCTTCTCTTTTAAACTGTTCAAGGATAGCATCATGGTATTCAGGTACACCGAACATTGCTCCACCATTTGGATAGAAGGTAAGTTCAGCATTTTCTCTTGCACCCGCTTCTTTAAGTCTTGCGTTCGCCAAATACATGATCTTCTTAGGGGCACCACCACATTTAACCGGTGTACTAGGATGCGTGAAAACAAATTTGGTTTTTTTACCGGATTTAGCCTGTGCTATATACTTTTGCATCTGCTCCCAAGTCTTGGTTGCTCCCTCTGCTGTATAGACCGAACATATACCAGCATCACCCAGAGCCTTAAGAAGTTTTGTATTGTCACCAGATGAATAAGCACGACCTGCTTCCTCTAAACCTTTAATTCTCTCAAAATCAAGCTGCAGACCAGTTGCAATAATGAGATAGTCATAAGAGACAACTTGACCTTTATCTGTAGTCAGTTTATTCTCCTGAGGATTAAAGAGTATCGCTCTCTCTTTGATCACTTTTACGCCATCCGGCACAAAGTCATCTCTGTTGTAAGCAATGTCATCTTCATCCCAAATACCAGCACCAATTAAGGTTTGACCTGGCTGGTACGATACTGACATTTTTTCAGGCTCGATCACTGTAATATCCGGATTGTCCAGATTAAGTGTTAATCTTGCTGCAGTACTCATACCTGCAAGACCACCACCTACGATCACTATTTTACCTTTTGCATTACTCTTTACTATCTTTTCTTCTTCAGCAGCACTGGCACTCGTAGCACCCATGAAAAGACCGGCACTGGAGAGACCTGCTAATTTCATAGCATCTCTTCTGCTCATACCTTGCTTCGATAGATCTTCATCCATCTTCGATAACATTTTTTCAATATATTTCTTGTCCATATTTACCCTTTATTTTAAACCATTAACATATTTAGCAACAGCATCGATTTCATCCCAGGAGAGGTCTGCTGTTACACTTCTCATTAATGCGCCATAGCCATATTTGTTAAGTTGTTGGTAGTCTTTACTTTTTACTCCACCTCTGTACTCTTTTAGTATCTTGGCTACTTCAGCTGTATCCATACCAGCGATTTCAGAGTAGGTCACTCTTGATGAGCCTTCAAAACTAATCTGCTTACCATCTTTACCATGACAGTGGGTACACTCTTTTTCATAGATTTTATCAGCCTGAGGTGGCAATAGTAAACCGGACTTGTAGGGTACTGTGCTTTCAGAAGCAACAAGACCAATACTAGCCAATAGCATAGAAAGAACTATTTTTTTCATTTTAAACCTTATTTTTAAATTTTTTTATTTCCATTACCTGAAAATAAATTAAGTCGCCAAGTATAATATTTTTTCTATTAATTGTAAAGTAAATTCATCAATAGATTAGATATTGGTCAAAAATATTTCATTTAGTAACTTAATTTTAATAACTTAATGTTTTATATAACAAACCATTATCTTATAAAGTATTTATACTTATATGGAGGCTAAAAGTCACCTTTTGCTCCAAGATCCATCATCTTATACATGGTACCTCTTACATGTTCTGCTTTTTTCATCATTTCA